>NZ_PDYV01000010.1:0-114922 GCF_002743235.1 Sporosarcina sp. P25 | reverse complement strand
GTATCCTTTTTTTCTTCCTAAAACATAAAAATCCAATACAAAAAAAGAACGGACCCGACAAGTTTCATAGGGTTCGTTCTTTTTCAATTAGAGGAGGGTTTTGTCCCAGCCTCTATTTTTTTATGAAACGAGGAATGATTATGGTCGGCTTGCTACTAGATGTCATCATTCTACTTGCATTTATTGTGTACGGTATCGCACTTTGGCAAGGTAAAGGCGCATCTATGCTTTCGGGATACAATACGATGTCCATGAAGAAAAAGATGCAGATTAATGAACGTGCGTTATGCAAATTTATGGCGAAAATTATGTTCGCTTTAAGTTTTTGTGTCGGACTGTTCGCAGTAAGTGAACTGCTGGAGGAAGATATATATTTCATAGTGGGACTATCACTTTTCGTGGCCGTACTCGGTTTTGCATTGATCTATGCGAATACAGGAAATCGATTTAAAAAATGAGGTAGGTGTTGAATACTGGTAGAAGACGTGGCATTTACGAGATTGAAGTTATAGGCATACCGCTTCTTTGTATGCTCTGCGGTGGTACCGCGTCATCTAAGCGATAATAGTTTAGTTTATATTTGGGCTTTTAAACAAACAATAGTATCACAGTATTTGAAAACGCTCCGTAACAGGATGCGTTTTTTCTTTCATTACGAAACTTCTCCAATTTGCTCCATCATGTCCAGTACACTATTTAGGAATGCACCGATTTCTCCCATATGATCTTCAGTTAATTTCGGTTTGAAATGAATGTGGATCCGATTCATGAACCCTTGCTCTGTTTGCTCATGACGGAAGCTGAGTGTTTGCGTGTAACTAATATCGTTTTCCCATACAGCACGAAGGATACTCGCGATTTCTTCACATTCGCTATCTACATCTTGAATGAAAGTGCGAACGAGTAATGTGAGCGTACAGCCCGGCTCTGCATTTTCAACTTCCAGTATTTCATTCGCCAACTCCTTAAGTGATGAATTCAGCGTAAGATCCACGATGACTGACGGATAGCCAACTTTTGCAAAACGAATTGTAAATTCCCTTGCCATCACCGCTAAATCCAATTGATCTTTACGATTTAAGATATGTACTGCTTGTTCCAAGTTATCCAAATCATACACATGGTTCTCAAATGCAACTTTTAAGTTTTCGAATACAGTTGGATCGTACATGGCCTGGCCTCCTTATATCTCGTATGTATATTTTAAAACAATCTAGCCACCATATGTGCAAACTGGGAGAGGAAGTTATGTATATGACAAACAAAGATGCGTCGATTGCAGAATTAAGCACCGAGGATTTACATGCACTGAATCACTTGGAGGAAAAATTAGGTGTGACACTTGTTGCGTATGAGAATAGTACATCACCCAAAAGGAAATAGTGGTAAAGTGGTACTTTCACGGAAAGTACCACTTCCTTATTTAAGATGTAAATTAAACACAAACCGTTGCTAATATTTTTTGAATATCATAAATAGCTTTATCTTTTCTAAACTGTTTTTCAATCTGCGGAGTCTGTGAACTTGATATCCAGATTTTTAATTCTGCATCCATATCAAATGTACCTGCAGTTTCTACACTATAATGAGAGATGCTTTTAAAAGGCACTGAATGGTAATCCACTTTCTTTCCTGTCATGCCTTGCTTATCAACTAGAATTAATCGCGTTTTCGTAAATACGATTAAATCGCGTACGAGCTTAAAAGCCGCTTCCACTTCTTCGCCATCTGCTAAAATCAAGTGCAGTTCTTTCTTCACGTCTTCATTGTTTACGACGGAAGCATTTCCTAAAAGCGCATCAAATAGTCCCATGCATGTATTCCCCTTTTCGATATAGTTTTGCCCTCAACATTACCACACACTTAGAAATCCCTTCATACTTTGTGATAGTAATTACTTCTACATCATGCGAATGTATGCAGTCTGAATAGTTTACCATGTCACAGTGGAATTGGATAGAATAAGTAAAAAGCTATTTCATTGAAAATCAAACAGGCTTTTTCTATGAAAAGTTTTGAAGAATTAGGTAGAACTTTTTTCACTGTCTTCCGCTGATGAAGTCATGCAATTTATCAAGAGATTGGATCGCTAATTATATGTAATGGACCACTCTTTGGATCTAGATGATTCAATGAGTGGTTTTAAATTTTCCAACTTCGTTTCGCTAATTAAATATCATGCGAACTCGCTCCTCGTTTGGTACACTTAGATATGTAGTAATTTTAAAAAGGGAAGTGTTTTAATGGTTGGACGTAATGACCCATGCCCATGTGGCAGTGGTAAGAAATATAAAAAGTGCTGTGAACGAAAAGATGCGGTGACTGTTGAAGATTTGTTGACAGATGAAATGGAGCACTTATTGCAAACATTTTATGATATTCATCCTCAGCGACCAGATATACCGGCGTTCGTGGAATTTGCTAATACATGGAAGTCTTCCTTGAATAGTTATTTACCACAAGAAATGATTGAAACGATTGCGCTTGATGAATTTTTCTTCCATCAGCGGAGAGATATTTGGGATGACTATGTTGCAAAACAGAAGAAAAAACACGTTCGCCCATCTATTCTTGAGTTACTTGATAGATGGTCAGAGCCACGTGTATTTATCGGTGAAGTAACAGCTGTCGGGGATACATATTTAACAGCTACAAGTATCCTAGGTGATGAGACGATTGAATTGTGGAAAGAAAGTGATAAACCTGTTCCAGTAGGTGTGCACTTCTATTGCTTCATACTTTCCGATGGTACGTCTGAAGGGAATTATCTAGCAGTATCCAGTTTGATCTTCTTCCCGACTGATCATACGGAAGCAATCAAACAGTTTGCTAAAACACTTGCGGATACAGAAAACCCTTCACTAAAAGAATCCATCATGAAATTCTGGATCGCGCTTGGTGAGAGTGGCTATACCGGAGATGAGTTTACCGAATTTGAAGCAGGCGTTATAGAGTCAGCTAATGCATTTTTACAGCAACATGACCGAGAATCGAAGGCTTTGCTTGAAGTGCTTGAAGATTTCTTAGTAGATGAACAGCCAAAGGCACGTAAGAAACTAGCGATTGCGGCAGGCGCAATCCGTTATGGTCAAGACCATAATTATTTCACGCCGCTTGAAATGACACTAAAAGAGATCGCAGAAGCATTCGATGTTTCTACTTCTTCGATGAGTAAATACGCGAAGGATTTAGCAGAATATGCTAGCGACAAAAATTAATTGAAATAAGGAGTTACGACCATGGTAATATCACATTCCCGTCTATCAGATGCATGGGAAGCGTATCAAGATGTAGATCTACACGGTAAACAGGTCCTATCAAGCATAGAATTCACGACGACATATTTATGCAATATGCGTTGTGAACATTGCGCGGTTGGATATATGCTACAACCGAAAGATCCACAAGCACTACCAATCGAACTGTTGCTGCAAAGATTGGATGAAATTCCGCAGTTGCGAACGATTAGTTTAACAGGTGGCGAGCCGATGTTCTCGAAGAAATCCGTCGAGCAGTATGTCGTACCGCTACTGCAGTATGCGCATGCGCGCGGCATTCAGACGCAGATGAATTCAAACCTTACTATGCCTTTTGAAAGATATGAATTAATTGCACCGTATCTGAATGTCCTGCATATTTCACATAATTGGGGTACAGTCGATGATTTCATCGATGGTGGATTCGCCCGGATGGAACGCAAGCCACCACGTGAACGTCGTGCAGCACAATTCGTACGTATGATTGAAAACAGCCGAGCATTGTCTGAAATGGGTGTTATGGTATCAGCGGAGACTATGCTGAATCGCCGAACATTGCCTCATTTACAGACGATTCACGAACAAATCGTCCATGAAATGAAATGTGGACGCCATGAAATACATCCTATGTACCCTAGCGATTTCGCTTCTTCATTGGATGTGCTCACATTGGACGAAACACGTAACGCGATGTTCGATTTGCTAACCTACCGTGATCCGCAAACTTGGATGCTATTTGGAACATTGCCATTTTATAATTGCAGTAGCGATGCAAGAGACCAAGAATTATTTACGAAACTTGCGGCAAGTGAAAATGTCACTGTACGAAATGATCCAGATGGGCGTTCCCGGTTGAATGTCAATATGTTTACTGGAGATGTAATCGTGACCGATTTCGGAGATGTTCCGCCACTTGGAAATATTCAAACCGATCATTTGGTCGATTTATACGATAAATGGCAACAGCATCCATTAGCGAAAAGTGTCAACTGTCACTGTCCTGCTGTGCGTTGTCTTGGACCGAATTTACTTGTGAAAGATGCCTATTACCCAGATGTAGACTTTTTGAAGCGACAGCAACAATAATATAGATGAGAAAAACCACGTATGGCTCATAGTTGAGTCCATACGTGGTTTTTATTTTCCGAAGCCTTGGAAATGTTCATCAATAGCTTCTTGGAATTTTTCTGATGCTACTGCTTCTTTAATTGCTAGTGCAAAATCCTTCTCACGGTCTTCGTCTCTGACCGCAACGATATATTGCAACTCTTCACCTAGCTGTTCGTGCGCAAGAGCATCGTCCAATTCCATTTCATTGACCATAATATAATTGTCCGGAATAATTGCCAAATCACCGCTTGCCATTGATGGGATCAGCTGAGCAATCAAGATGGGCTGGATGTTCAGGTTTTTCGGATTACTGTCAATTTGTTTTTCTGTAACCGCATAAGTTGGTGCTTTTGGATCTAATGAAATTAACCCCTGCTGTTCAAGGAAACGAAGGGCTCTTGCCGTGCCTAGTTCATCATTTGGAATAGTAACCCATGAACCATTTGGAATATCATCCATCGACGTCAACGAGTTGGAGTATAAGCCAAGACCCACACTCGGAACTTCCGTCAATGCTACTATCGGCAAATCATATTCTTCGTTAAACTGTTGAAGATTAATTTGTTGTTGGTTGATGTTGGCATCTATTTCGCCATCAGCCAACGCTTTATTCGGTTCAATTAAATCTACGTACGATTCGACTTCAACTTTGTAACCTTGCTCTTCAAGTGCCGGTTTTAGTGCCTGGTCGATGACTTTTGCATAAATTCCTGCTGTCGTGCCAATCTTTATTGTTTCATTGCCGCTGGTTGGACTGCACGCTGTCAATAGCAACCCAAAGATCGTCATCAGACCGAGTACTTTCATTTTCATCTTCAAATCGTTCCTTTCAAAAAACTGCTATCTTCATCATATTCGCTGTGATTTTTACTGTCAAATCAAATCTTGCAATTAAAAAGATGTGCAACAGTGTACACATCTTTTTGCTCGCTATGTAATTTTACCAGACTGCCGGTTTTTGTACCATAAGCCAAAGCATCACCATCAGCAATCCAATATAGATCCAGGCAGTGCGTTGCAATTTATTGACTACTGCTTCTCTGTCATTGCTTGGTTCATGGAATCTTTTCAATACAGAGGAGAAACCAGTTGCCAAGAAGAATCCAGACAGCAACATGACGCCTATTGTGAGAATAACCCACGATGTGTGCCATGGCCATGGACCAAATAGAATTAATAAGATCCCGGACACAACAAGCACATGACCTGCATGCATAACGAGTCGGATAATGACTCGGATAAACGCCAGATAGATGTCTTCTGCTTCTGCTTTAGCAGTGCGCAGCCGGCGTATTAATGGCAGCAGGAGAAATAATGGTCCTACTGAAATTATAGCGGATACTACGTGTGCAAAGACAATCGCTCCGTAATAAAAGTTCATTTAAAAGATTATTTCTGAATTGGGCTATATTCGTGCACCCAAACTTTCATTTTAGGAAGCCAAGGCATTTTGTCGTGGATCGACAACATCGCCTGTTTATATTCTTCAACTGTTTCATGACCTTCAGATTTGGCATCTTCTTCTGTTAGTTCTCCGAGTGTTTGTTCATACAACTTCTCAATCTTGTACTCTTTGCCTTCTAACGTCATAATTTCGCCGGGGTATGCATAGACACCATTACGTCTAGTAGCCCACTTTTCACCGTTAAGTACTTTTTGTACGTCTTCTGGAATGGTTACAAGTCTTTCAATCGAACAAGTTTTTTTTGGATAATTTGTCATGCTAACACTCCTCTTGGTTGGTTAATCTTTCACTTACCCTAGTGTAACCTTTTTCAACAATGAATTACAGCTTTTACTTCCCATTAAAATACCCTCCTCACCGAAGTGACGAGGGAGGGCAGTTATTTTACTTCTACAGTATGTTCTTCATGCTCGTGTATTTCTTCATTTTCGATATGGATAATTACTTGATAGTTGCCTGCTTTAGGGAATTGATAGTTCGCTGTATATTCACCCGGCTTGGATTCATCCGTATCTACCCATGTGGTTTCTTTCTCTGCAGAAATGATTTCATAGCGGACTTGTGCCTTTATTGCTTCGCCATCAAGCTGCGCATGTGTCATCAACTCTGTATCTGTCGCTGCTTTTGCTGACTCAGGTTGCATGAAGTGAAGAGAAAGTCCTTCTACTTCAGCGCCATGTTCATGGGATGGATCTTCTTGCGCACTTTCGTGTCCATCTGATTGATCACTAGCATCTCCGATTTGAATTTGCTTTTCAGGCATGACATGCATTCCGCGCGCAGTCACGTGAACCTGTACGTGATATATACCATCTGACTCAAATGTATTTTCCGCTGAATAAATACCTTCTTTATCATTAGTTGTTTCTACGTGAATGCTGTCTTCTTTCTTACCTTCTTCCCAGATTTCATACTCCACTTCTGATGCGTCATCTACGTTTTCTTCACCTTGTGTTACGTGTGTAGTAATGGTCACCGGTTCATTGACATTTCCCTTTTCAGGTACTGTAAGTTCTACTTCAATTGGGTCAGGTAAAACAGCTTCCGTCGGTACCTTATCATCTTGACCACATCCAGCGAGTATACCAATCAAAGCCGTGCTCATTGCAAACATTCCAAAACGTTTCATCTTTTCATTCTCCTATCTATTCGTTTAGCTGTTATGATTATAAAATATGATTACGAAATTTCAATGAAGTTTCGACAACTTATTGAAACTTCATGTGGATTTCACATCTTTTCTGGAAAATTAGATTGTAGAGATTTTATGAAATGAGGCGTATTGAATTGGGTTACCAATTATTAGTCATTGATGATGAACCGCAAATGCGTGAGTTAATTCGTGTGATTCTGGAAGATGCAGGATATACCGTAATAGAAGCCAGTGACGGTTTACAAGCTTTGTCGATCGTTAAGCAACATTCTATAGATTTATGCATAGTCGATGTGATGATGCCCTATATGGATGGGTTTACATTTGCAGAAGAGATGAAACGTACTTCCACAATTCCTCTGATTTTCCTATCTGCACGGGGCGAGGAATGGGATAAAGTACAAGGTTTGAAGCTTGGTGGTGACGACTATATCGTCAAGCCTTTCTTACCAAGAGAACTTGTGGCGCGAATCGAAGCCGTCTTACGCAGAACATACCGCCATAATCCCGATCCTTTAGTATTACAAGCAGGTCCACTTACCATTAATGAAGACTCGTATACCGCACAGCTCAACGGAGAAACTTTAAGTCTAACTTTGAAGGAATTTGGCTTGCTTTTGTTGCTAGTCAAACATAAAGGACGTGCATATTCCCGTGAACAATTACTTGAATTGGTCTGGGGTGACGATCACCAGAGTAGCGAGCGTACAATCGATACACATATCAAAACACTTCGTCTAAAACTAGGAGACGCAGGTAAAATGATTGAAACGGTATGGGGGATCGGCTACAAGTTAGAGGACACTGAATGAATAATTTGAATCTAAGCAAAAAAATGATGATTGTTTTTCTAGGCAGCATCACCTGTACCATATTGTTTTCATTCTTCTTCATTCATTACTTGTATACCGACTTATATAAAGAACAGATTAAAGAGTCGATCATGTATCAAGGGAATCGAACAGCTTCTCATTATCATTATGGTGAGCTAAGTGATTCGATCATCGAAAAAATTCAATGGTATAACATCGTGTCGGAGTATGAAATCATCGTCGTAGATCGTCTTGATGATTTAACGTCCTATTTCCCTTATCAAATCGATTATCAATCACTCGTCAATGAAAGCGACGAGAAAATACTAGAAACGGGTAAGCCTGTTATGAAAGAAGGCTACGTGGATGAACTGAAACGTGAAATCTTCGGTGGGATTTTCCCTATTAAAGGAGAAAACGGACTGATCGGCTTCATTTATATATATGTTCCGCTCGCTGCAATCCAAGATGTGTTCCATGACAGTCTTCCGATTATGTTACTTGTAGGCAGTATTTTCTTCATTGTTCTATTTTTGTTTTTGCAACGTGTATGGCGTTCGTTATTCGAACCGTTACAAACATTGCAGACCTATTCGGAAGAAGTATCTAAAGGTGATTATTCGAATCGACTCAATACAGGACGGACAGATGAAATAGGAAAACTAGCGACTGCATTCGATTCAATGAGCCGTTCTCTTGAAGAACAAGATCAGCGTAAGAAAGATTTCACATCAAATATTGTACATGAGCTTAGGACACCTTTGACGTATATTAGTGGCTACGCGCAGCTTTCTCGCGATAAAATCGACTCGTCTCCTGATGATGTAAAACAATACTTATCAACCATCGAGAAAGAAACTGAACGCCTGAAGAAGCTCATACATGATTTAGTCGAGCTGAATCATTTAGAGCAGGATGTGTACACATTGGAAACTGAACCGATTGCGATCGCGCAATTACTGTTGGATACATTGGAATTATTTGTGATCCGGTTACAGGATAAAGATATTCAGTTGCGCACATCAATTGATGAGGAATTGATTTTGGAAGGCGATCCTAAACGATTACAACAAGTTTTTTATAATACGATCGATAATGCTGTAAAATACGCTGAACAATCTATATCTATTCATCTTATGGCTAGTAAACACGGTGTACAATACCGCATCGCGAATGACGGCGTGACCATCGGAGACGAAGACGTAGATCAGATTGGAGAACGTTTTTTCCGTACCGATAAAGCAAGAACTCGCACAACAGGTGGCACTGGGCTTGGCCTGTCGATTGTCAAAGAAATTGTGCGGTTACATGAAGGGACATTCACGATTTCCAATGAAACAACCGAAACCATTGTGGTGATTGAATTGCCAGAGCAAATGCGAAAGGAGTGAAAGAAGTTGAAACGTTTGATTCCTTTTATGTTGTTGCTCATAGTATTCGTCAGTGGTTGCAGTGAACCACTTGAACGTGGGAAACAAGTCCGGGAATTCACCTTTACGGATCAGCATAATCAACCATTTAGTTCCAAGGAGCTTTCTGGTTCACCCTGGATTGCAGACTTCATCTTCACGAATTGTACAACCGTATGTCCGACATTGACGAGTGAGATGGCAAAACTACAAGCTGAATTGAAAGCTCGGGATATCGAAATGAACTTCATTTCGTTTTCTGTAGATCCTGAAAGCGATACACCTGCAGTATTGAAAGACTATATCTCAAACTTCACTGATGATGAATCCAACTGGCATTTGCTGACGGGCTACACGCAATTAGAGTTCGAAGCATTTGCGCGTGAAGAGTTCCAGACTTTTGTACTGAAGCATGAATCATCTACTCAAGTTGTCCATGGCACGAATTTTTATTTACTGGATTCGGAAGGCTATATTCTTAAAGAATATAATTTCTCAAATGAATCTTATAAAGAAGAATTATTGGCCGATTTAAAACGCATGAAAAAATAGCCGGGGTGCGTGACGGATTTCGTCCATTCCGTTATACTAGGATAGGAAAGCAGGTGTACGTGTTGGATTCTCGTTATTGGAAAGCCGGTTTTTTTACTGCATTGAGTTCATTTGTTCTACTCATTTTAGGCGTACGGACAGTCCTTGGACATGACTTAGTTGTCAATAACTATTTGACGTTTGCAGTGTTCGGCCTAATGGTCGGCATTGTCAGCTCCCTTTTATTATTCTATGAGCTATCCATTGCATTCAAAATGTTCATGGTCGTTCTTGTTCTAGCATTTGCCGAGATGTTCCGCAGCTTCCTGATGATGGATAATGAATTCTCGGAGGCAATCGGGATTTTATCTTTGTTCATTATTTCATCTTTCGGACTAGCCATCTCCATTATTGTACAGTTTATTGTAAAGTTAGCTCGCAAAAACTAAAAACCGGTTGGAGAATTATTCTCCGACCGGTTGTTTTTTTGTTTTTTTGATTTGTTTGCTTCGTAGTTGACCGCATGCAGCATCGATATCGGTACCATTCTCAAGACGTACTCCACCGTTTATACCTTTGCGTCTAAGCGCTTCGTAGAACGACTTAATCGCTTCCGGTTCACTCCGCTGATACTGGCCATGTTCATCTACTGGATTGTACGGAATCAGGTTGACGTATGAAAGGTGACGCTTATCCGCAAGCAATCGACCCAACTCTTCCGCTTCTTTTACGTGGTCATTCACGTCACGCAATAAAATATATTCAAATGTGATGCGACGATTCGTTTTTTCCAAATAATAGTTGATTGAATCCATCAATTTTTCAATAGGAAAAGCTTTGTTGATCTTCATGATAGATGAACGTAACTCATTATTCGGCGCATGTAATGAAACCGCCAAGTTCACTTGTAGTTTTTCATCTGCGAAGTCTTTGATTTTCTCCGTCAAACCACTTGTTGAAACCGTAATATGACGCGCGCCAATTGATAAACCTTTTTGATCGTTTACGACATGAAGGAAATTCATCAGATTCGTATAGTTGTCGAATGGTTCGCCTATTCCCATGACTACAATATGACTTACTCGCTCATCTTCGCCCTTACCATCAAGATGCTCTTGCACTTTCATGATTTGACCCACGATTTCTCCTGCATCGAGATCGCGATTTTTGCGCAAAAGTCCGCTTGCACAGAAACTGCAACCGATATTACATCCGACTTGTGTTGTGACACAAACAGAATGGCCATAAGGGAATTTCATCAAAACCGTTTCAATCAAGTTGCCGTCATGCATTTTAAACAGGAATTTCACTGTGCCATCTTGTGAAACTTGCTTAACGTTTTGCTCAAGTGTCTGAATCGAGAAGTTTTCATTCAATAAATCAATTGTCTCTTGATTAATATTATTCATTTCATCAAATGATAAGACACGTTTTTTATAGAGCCAATCCCAAACTTGTGCTGCACGATACTTTTTTTGTCCGTTTTCTATAAGAAAGTCTGTCAATTGTTCGATTGTCAAACCATATATCGATTTTTTCATGTGATTTCTAGCCTCATTTCAAAAATTACAATCTTTTTATTATACTACAAGATTGTAGTAAAAGGAACAACTGATTAGATTTATAATTGTTTTTGCTGGACATCTTTGTCCGTTCTGAGCTTCATGAAAAACGCCAAAAGATTCAATGCTGCGAGTACGGCAAAAAAGATCCCCATACCGGTATGCCCTGTAGCGATTCGGTCATATGCAAAGTATGCCATCACTACACCTATGATAAGATCGATAATTTTTGAATTAAACAAGTTACTACCCCCTTACTTTCCTATACATAGTATATCAGAAAAAAGCACCTGCAACCGAATTTCCATCCGGGGCAAGTGCTCGATAAGTTATCTATTCTTACACATTTGTTGTAGTCAGTTTATGCTTTTTGATGAAATCTGCTAGCACTGTTTCAAGATTTGGCGTGCCGATTTCATCCAAATCATAATAGACACGCGTGCATGGCTTATTGATATTAATCACACGTGAAAGATCCATAGGTGTACCAATAATGACTGCATCTACATCAGCTGCATTGATCGTTGCTTCCAAATCTTTTAACTGCTCTTCGCCGTAGCCCATTGCCGGTAAGATATTTTCGATGTGCTGATACTTATCGAATGTAGTGATCAAGCTACCTACTGCAAATGGACGCGGGTCAACAATTTCAGCTGCGCCAAGACGTTGTGCTGCAATCACACCAGCACCCAGTTTCATTTCACCGTGAGTCAGTGTCGGACCATCTTCAACAATTAGCACGCGTTTGCCTTTGATGATTTCAGGATTATCTACAGAGATTTTTGATTCTGCTTTAATAATTGTACTGTTCGGTGCCGCAAATTTAATATTATTTTCGACCGTTTGAATTGCTTCTTCTGACGCACTATCAATTTTGTTAATAATGGATACATCTGTTGTACGCAAGCACACTTCACCTGGATAATATTTCAACTCATGTCCTGGGCGGTGTGGATCAAGAACTGTGATCGCCAAGTCCGGCTCATAGAATGAAAAGTCGTTGTTTCCACCATCCCAGAGGATTACGTCACAGCCGTCTGGATCATTTTCAGCAGCGTCTAGAATATCCTGGTAATCTACACCTGCATAGATGATATTTCCACGATCAACGTGTGGCTCGTATTCTTCCATTTCTTCAATTGTACATTTATGTTTTTTGAAATCTTCTACAGTTGCGTAACGCTGTACACGTTGTTCAGCTAAGTCGCCATAAGGCATTGGATGACGAATAGCTACTACTTTCAAATCATGCTCGAGCAATGTTTCGATAATTTTACGTGATGTCTGACTCTTCCCTGTTCCCGTTCTAACTGCACAAACAGAAATAACTGGTTTATTACTTTTGATCATCGTAGCTTTTGATCCAAGTAAAGTAAAGTTAGCACCTGCTGAGTTTACAATCGCACCAATTCCCATGACTTTTTCGTAACTAAGGTCACTATAAGAGAATACACATTCATCTACTTCTAGTTCTTTGATCAACTCAGGTAACTGATCTTGAGAATAGATAGGGATTCCTTCGGGATACAATTCACCCGCTAATTCAGTCGGATATTTACGTCCATCGATATCTGGGATTTGCGTTGCTGTAAATGCCACGACATTGTATTCCTCTTTACCACGGTAGTATGTATTGAAATTGTGGAAGTCTCTTCCTGCTGCACCAATAATAATTATATTTTTAGTTTTCATAAATTTATCTCTCCAATCAAGCTTCTTTTTATTATTATAAGTCAACGTGTATAAAAATACAATAGAAAAACTTAAAAATACATGAATTTGTATACATATACATCTTTCATGCGCCATATATTGTCTAAAAAGCTACTATAGCAACGATCTATACTTCTTTCTATACATTTATGAAACAAAAAAGCCATTCAGTATCGAATGGCTTTTGAGTAATTTATTCATTTAGTAAGTTGCTTCAGCACTTCAAATAGTATGTTCATCTGTTCTTCAGTACCGATCGATATACGTAAATAATCACGAATATCCGCTTGATCAAAGTGACGGACTAAAATTCCGCGGTCTTTTAATTGTTGATATAAGACTTTTGCATCCTTGTGTAAAGGCTTTACAAAGACGAAGTTTGCATCGGAAGGCAGAACTTCAAATCCTAATTCTATTAATGTATGGACTGTAGATTCACGTGTGCGAATGATTTTATTCGTACTTTCCGAAAAGTATGCATGATCGACAAATGCGGCAGTAGCTCCCGCCATAGCTAAACGATCAATCGTGTATGAGTTGAAGGAGTCTTTAATGCGCGTCAATCCTGCAATCAATTCTGGTTGTCCAAGGGCGAATCCGACACGTAATCCAGCGAGCGCACGAGATTTAGACGTGGTTTGAATCACAAGTAAATTTGGATAGCGATCAATCAGTTTCATCGCAGATGGACCTGCAAAATCGATATATGCTTCATCGATAATAACTACTTGATCTTGGTTGTTACGCAAAATATCTTCAATGACATCCAACTCAGCATAAATACTTGTCGGCGCATTCGGATTTGGTAGAATGACGCCGCCTGGTGAGTTATAGAACTGCTTTTTGGGTAATGTGAAATCAGCATTTAATGGGACTTTTTCGAATGCAATATTAAATAGCTTGGAATAGACCGGATAAAAGCTATAGCTGATTTCAGGAAATTTAATGGTCTTTCCCGGCTCGAAAAATGCCATGAATGAAAATGCTAGCACTTCGTCAGAGCCATTACCGACAAAGACATGGTCTTTCGTCAGTCCATATGTCTCCGCTATTGCGTGACGCAACGGATCTACAGTTGGTGAAGGATAGCGTTGCAATGTGTTGCCGTTCAATTCCTCTGAAATGGCTTCTAACACTTTAGGACTTGGTGGATACGGATTTTCATTCGTATTTAACTTAATGATATCTGGCTGATTCAACTGCTCACCTGGTACATATGGTTCTGTACGGCGTGCAACTGTGCTCAGAAACCTACTCATTGCGCGGCACTTCCTTTTTTGGTCGTCTTTCACGTAACACTTGCTGAATATCCGTTAGATCAACATCAAGAATATTCATTAATACAAGCGTATGGTAGACCAGATCTGCAATTTCATTGGACACTTCTTCTTTATCTGCATTTTTTGCGCCGATTACGACTTCCGTAGATTCCTCCCCGACTTTTTTCAATACTTTGTCGATACCTTCTTTGAATAAATACGTTGTGTACGAGCCATCTATCGGATTGGCTTTGCGATCTGCGATTTCATCGATTACTTCATAGACAACTTCACGTAATGATTCTTCTTTTTCGGTTACCGTTGTAAAGAAGCATGTTTTTTCGCCAGTGTGACATGCAGGACCTTGTGGCATAACTTGGACTAACAATGTGTCTTGATCGCAGTCTACTGAAATACGTTGCACTTGCTGTGTATTTCCGGAGGTTGCGCCTTTATTCCAAAGTTCTTGTCTTGAACGGCTATAAAACCACGTTTCATTTGTTTCCAACGTCTTTTCAATTGATTCTTTGTTCATATAGGCAAGCATGAGGACTTCCCCTGTGCGATCGTCTTGTACAACCGCTGGAATTAGACCTTTGTCATCAAATTTTAATGCATGGATATCTAGTGTCATTTTAGTCATTCCTAACTGCAATATTTTCTTCTGCTAAATATTTTTTTAAGTCTCGAATATTGATTTCATTGAAGTGGAATACGGATGCGGCTAGAGCTGCATCTGCTTTTCCTTCTGTTAGTACATCTTTAAAGTGTTCAGGTTTTCCTGCACCACCACTTGCGATGATTGGAATATTGACAGCTTCAGCCATGGCGCGGTTGAGTGCAAGATTATACCCATCTTTCACTCCATCTTCGTCCACACTATTGACGACCAGCTCACCAGCGCCAAGTGCTGCCATTTTCTTCGCCCATTCGATCGCATCAATCCCTGTTTCTTCCATACCACCTTTTGCATAAACCGACCACTTGTTTTCGCCTTCTTGACGAACATCCATCGATAACATTACACGCTCTGATCCGTATTTATCCGCTACTTCTTTGATTAGTTCCGGATTCGTCAAAGCTGCACTATTAATAGATATTTTATTACCACCCAGTTCAAATACTTTGTCCACATCTTCGAGCGTACGAATTCCTCCGCCTACGATGAATGGAATCGGCACTTCTTTTGCAATTTCCTCAATTAAATCGAGGAACATACCACGGTTTTTCGTCGATGCAGAAATATCATAGAATACGAGTTCATCTGCGCCATCAGCAACATACTTTTTTGCTAATGTAAGGGGATCTGCTACTTCCTGAACGTCTAGAAATTTCTTTCCTTTTACAACTCTACGATTATCTACGTCTAAACATGGAATGATCTTTTTAGTTGTTGACATGACTGTCGTCCCCCAATAGTTTTTTTAAGGATAGATTGCCTTCGTATAATGCTTTCCCAATAATAGCACCGTACATATCTTCAGCAGCGAGTTTCTGAATATCCTCTTCTGTCGATACACCACCTGAAGCAATGATATCTATTGAAGATGCGTCATCCATTATTTTCAGTTCTTCAAAGTTTGGTCCCTGGAGCATGCCGTCTTTCATGATGTCCGTATAGACAACTGTTCTAACACCAATTTCCGCTAAGTCCTGCAATAAATCAACTGCCTTGACGTCACTTGTTTCTGTCCAACCGTCAGTTGCAACTAAGCCATTACGCGCGTCGATTGAGACCGCAATTTTGTCACCGTATTTTTCAACGGCCTTTTTTAAGAATTCAGGATCTTGAATAGCTGCAGTACCGATAATGACACGTGCGACACCATTTTCGATATGCGAGTCAACGATATCCATGTTGCGGATTCCGCCACCTACTTGAACGGGTATGCTAACTGCCTTAGCAATAGCTTCGATAGCTTTTTTGTTAGCAGAGTTCCCTGTTTTTGCGCCATCTAAGTCTACGACATGGATGTACTCGGCTCCTTGGTTTTGCCATTCTTGTGCCATGTTTGTTGGTGAGTCGTTATAGATTATTTCTTGTGCGTAGTCACCTTGGATAAGGCGAACACATTTGCCGTCTCTAATGTCGATTGCTGGGAATAAAATCATCAACTAGTCCTCCTAATAAATGAAGTTTGGGTAGTGCATTGGCGCCGTTGATCTGCACTACGGGCAGACGCTTTCCTGCGGGGTCTCAAGACTCATGCTTATCCCGCGGGAGTCGCCGCCCTCCGTTCCGATCAACTAGTATATTCTTATACATAGTATAATTTTCAAGATTCAAAACCGTAAAACTTTATTACAAAGAACCTTTAGTAGAAGGTATGCCTTTTACGTCTGGGTTGATGGTGCTGGCAACACGTAGAGCGCGGCCGAAGCTTTTGAATACGGATTCTATAATGTGATGTGTATTTTTCCCGTAGTTCAAGTTGATATGTAATGTGATTTTGGCGTTGTTTGTGAACGCTAGGAAGAATTCTTCGACTAGTTCTGTGTCGAACTCTCCTACTTTGTCTTTCATTCCGTCCACATTAAAGACCAGGAATGAGCGACCACTGATGTCAATGGATGCTGTGGATAGCGCTTCGTCCATTGGTGTGGAAACTAAAGCGAAACGTTCAATACCTTCTTTTGTGCCAATGCATTGGTGAAATAATTGTCCAAGTACGATACCGATATCTTCCACAGAATGGTGTTGATCTACTTCAATGTCGCCATCGCATGTTACAGATAGATCAAAGCGTCCGTGTTTTGCGAATGCCGTCAGCATATGATCGAAAAATCCAACACCTGTGTTGATATTCGTCTTTCCTGTACCGTCTAACGAAAAGTCCATTTCTATAGATGTTTCGCCTGTCTTACGTGTTAATTGTTGTTTACGCATTAGTATCCTGCCTTTCGTACTTTAATAGACTTGGCATGTCCTGTTAATTGTTCAGCATCTGCTAATGTAATGATGTCATCTGCCACTTCTGCCAAAGCGTTCTCGGAATAGTAGATAATACTCGACTTTTTCATGAAATCATATACACCTAACGGAGAAGAAAATGCTGCCGTTCCACTCGTCGGTAATGTGTGATTCGGTCCAGCCATATAATCACCCAATGCTTCAGGCGAGTGCTGACCTAAGAAAATCGCTCCTGCGTTTCGTATAGCAGCCAAATGCTCCATAGAATTATCAATCATTAGCTCCAAATGTTCGGGTGCTAAACGGTTCACGATATCAAATGCTTCTTGCAGAGAATCGACTACAATGATCCGTCCAAAGTTTTCTATAGATTGTGTTGCAATTTCTTTACGATCGAGTTCCGCTAGCTGACGTTCAACTTCTTTAGAAAGCTTGGTCGCAAATACCTCGCTCGTCGTGATACAAACTGCCGCGGCACGCTCATCGTGCTCTGCTTGGGACAGCAAATCTGCTGCTGCATAAACTGGATTAGTATTGGCATCTGCTACGACACAAATTTCACTTGGTCCAGCAATCATATCGATGGCCACATCACCGAACACCCACTTTTTCGCTCTTGCAACGTAGGCATTCCCAGGACCAGTGATTTTGACGACTTTTTCAATTGTCTTTGTTCCGTATGCTAGAGCAGCTATCGCTTGTGCTCCACCTATTTTATAGATTCGGTCGACTCCCGCTTCTTTCGCTGCCACTAGAACGTGAGGATTAATCTTGCCGTCACGTTGTGGTGGTGTCACCATAGAAATTCGTCCGACACCTGCAATTTTCGCTGGCAATGTATTCATTAAGACCGTCGACGGATAGGCAGCTTTTCCACCCGGGACGTAAATTCCAACACTATCAATGGGTGTTACTTTCTGACCAAGCATGATGCCGTCATTTGGATTCAAGAACCATGATTGTTCTTTTTGCGCTTCATGATAAGTCGTGATACGCTCTTTTGCTGAGCGCAATGCACGGAAGAAATCATTCGTAACTGCTCGTTGTGCTTCATTGATTTCCTCTTCTGTGACAATCAAGCTGTCCAGCTTTACTCCGTCAAAACGTTCAGTGAAATCCAGAACCGCTTTGTCGCCTTCAGAACGAACTTGATCGATAATGGACAGAACGTTGCGATCAAATTCTAAATCCGTTTGATTAGAATCTTCGCGTCTTAGTAGTTCTTCTGTAAATTCAGCTCCACGAATGATCTTCATGAACGCACCTCCAAGCCTTCCTTCATATCTTTGATGAACTGCTGGATATCTTCAGTTTTCGTAGCATAACTTGCTTTGTTTACTATCAAACGGGCACTGACATCCGCCACTTCCTGCAAGACAACGAGTCCATTCTCTTTTAATGTTGTACCCGTTTCGACGATATCGACAATGACATCTGACATGCCGATTAATGGCGCGAGTTCAATCGATCCATTCAATTTGATCATTTCAGTACGGATACCTTTTTTGTCGAAAAACTCTTTCGCAACTAATGGATATTTTGAAGCTACCGTTAGAAATGGAATATTTTCAACTGGTGTAAAGGGGTATCCTGCTACCGCCAATTTACAACGTCCGATTCCTAAGTCCAGTAATTCATAAACATCACGAGGATCTTCCATCATGACATCTTTTCCAACAATCCCTACGTCCGCTGCCCCTTTTTCAACGTAAACTGGAACGTCTACGGCTTTAACAAATATTAGTTTGATCTTTTGTTTGTCATCATAAATGACGAGCTTTCGGCTTTCATCAGTGAATTCCGAAAAATATACATCAGATCTTTCAAGGAATTTCATCGCGCGCTCTGCGGTTCGCCCTTTCGCCATTGCTACTGTTAAATAATCCATTCAGGTACCCCTTTCTTGCTTGCGATTAAATCAAGCAGTTGTTTGAAGTCAGTGAACTCTTTTGTTTCTTCATGGTCTAGTAGTTTATTTTGCTGTTCTGTTAATTGAACTGTATAAAGACTGTCATTCTGTTGTTCCGCATCGATCAAAGGTTTAGATATGACACGATAGTCACGCTCTCTCAACTCATTCGTAATATCAATTGCGTATTTAATACGGCTTTCCTCATACAATACAGTCACATCGATGCTATATCTTTCTTTTTGGCCCTTATTAGATGAAGCTTTAACTAATGATTCGATTTCACATGCAAAACCAATCGCTGGCAATTTCACACCAAATTCTTCACTTAGTGCATCATAACGGCCACCCATCAGTACCGGCTTGCCGAAATTCTCTACATAGCCTTGAAAAATAATTCCCGAGTAATATCCCATGTGGTTAATCAAACCGAGATCAATGACGATATGCTTCTTTAAGCCATACAGTTCGACGATATCGCATGTTCGTTGTAAATAGTTGATTGCATCCTGTGCCAATTCACTAACCTGTAAGTTTTGTAGTCTTTCAAATACCACTTCAGGTGCACCATATAATAGAGGTAACTGTTCGAGTACTTCTTTAATAGAAGGATCAATTGATAATTGTTGTAAGAATGGACCTATTTCCACGACATTTTTTGCTTGAATCAACATCTTGAGTTCAGCCGTTTGCTCTGCAGTAATATCGGAGTCTGCAATTAATTCATTGAAGAATCCCGCATAGCCAATTTCAATTTTCACATCCAAGAAACCAACATCCCGTAATGCGTGACATGCAAGCATAATCGTTTCAGCATCTGATACTGGTGAACTCTCACAATAGAACTCGACTCCAGCCTGTGTTTTGCCGATATTCTCGCTTTCCTGGAACGTCTGTCTAAAGACTTCCTGAACATAATAATAACGCATTTCTTCAGGTAAGTTATCACGTAACAGGACGAGTTGCTGTGTCAATGGGATTGTAACATCCGGTCGCAATACGAGTACTTCACCCGTATAGTCAATCACTTTGATCATTTCGTTTTGATTGATTGAAGTACGTACATTGGAATATAAATCATATTGTTCAAATGCGGATGTTTTAATGCGCTTATAGCCATATGTAGTGAATCGTTTACCTAATATGCCAATGATCTTTTCATGCTGTTCATGTTCATTTTCAAGAATTTCAGAATACAAGATATCTTCTACCGCCTTTCATATAAAAAAACTTCATCGCTTTACTACGCTAAAGTAAATTATTACTATAATGGTTATATAGAGCATTGTCAACTGTTAGTAGCATGGATCATCTGCTACAATATGTACTATAGAAAAGGAGAATGTATACTATGTTTGATTATCATATGCACAGCGCATTTTCAGCGGATTGTGAAATCCCAATGGAAGAAATGGCTAAAGCTTCTATCGCTAAAGGCCTAACCGAAATTTGCTTCACCGATCACGTCGATTATGAATATCCAGATGAAACGATTCATTTCGATTTCGACAAAATTGAATATGCACAAAAGATTCTCCAATTGAATGAACAATTCGATGGCCAACTGACTATTAAAAAAGGTGTCGAAATCGGCTTGCAACCTGACCTATTACATCTCTATGAAGAATTGATGGACGAGCATAAATTTGATTTCGTCATTTGTTCGCTTCACACAGTCGAAAATAAATCCCTTCACTATCGTGAGCTATTTGAAGATCGTTCAACAGAGGCAGCTTTTGAGACATATTACAAGGAATTATTGTATTGTGTGCAGCATTATAAACGTTACAGCGTGCTTGGCCACGCCGATTTGATTAAACGCTATACTGATCAACCACCAACTAATCTATTTCATGATTATTTAGAAAAGATCTTCAATACTATTATACCAGAAGGTAAAGGGATTGAACTGAATACTTCGGGAACTCGCTACGGATTGCCGCATAATATGCCAAGTGAAGATATTTTACGTTTGTATAAACAATGTGGAGGCGAAATTATTACACTTGGTTCAGATGCGCATAGAACGACAGAAATCGCACATGAGTTCAAGGAATCTTTGGAGTTATACCAGTCAATCGGCTTTAATTATTTAGCTACTTTCACAGATGGTCATCCAGAATTCCATAAAATTTCATCTTTATAAACTGGAAAGAAAAGTGACGAAAACTTCTTTGGAATTTCGTCACTTTTTTTTTGAAATACGCTTATTTCCTGAATACCCATGTTTTCAACAAAGCCAAACGCTCCCGAATTGCTACTTTTGCCTTTACAGATTCAGGCGTCTTCGCCACAACGACGTCAGACTCCCATCCAATCTGTCTTGCAAGAAATCTTGCTCTTGCCAAGTGGTAATCACTGCTGATGATAGTCACTCCCACCACTTCTGGAATGATATTCTGACTAAATTGCAAATTTTCATATGTAGAAGTGGATTGATCTTCAATAATTAACCGGTCTTTTTCAATACCATGTTCATGAAGATAGCGATACATCGCTTCAGCTTCGCTAATGTCTTCATCTTTTCCTTGTCCGCCTGAAAGTACAAACTGGACATGCGGATATTGTGTTGCATACTCCACAGCACTTTCCAAACGGTACTGTAATGATAGCGAAGGTTCTTCTCCGTTCACTTTGGCACCTAGGATGATTGCATAGTCATAGTTTCCATTCGCTTTCATCTGTTGTGCTTGTTTTATTCGATCCTCCGGTAACATCCAAAACATCCCCAGTCCCGCAATGGTTAAAACTACTATTATGGCTATACCCCACAACTTCTTCATTCAGTTACCTCCTACTTTGTCCATAAGACGGCTACGAATGAAAAGTAGTTCCAAAAAAGAGCAGCGAAGCTTTTGGCCGCGTTGCTCTTGATATCCATCTTTAAAGCTACTTCACGATTTGCTTTTTATTGACCATACTATGCACTTCAGTAGGTAGTCCCCATAACTTAATGAAACCAACCGCTGCCGCTTGATCAAACTCATCATCAGATGTATAAGTAGCTAGTTTCTCATCATATAGCGAATTGGAAGATTTACGACCTTCTACTATTGCATGACCTTTGAATAATTTTACACGAACTGTACCATTGACATATTGCTGTGTCTCTTTAATGAATGCCTCAAGTGCATTTCGCAAAGGAGAGAACCAAAGTCCGTTATAAATCAATTCTCCAAGTTTTTGTGAAATGATCGGTTTGAAGTGCGCTAATTCTTTTACAAGCGTTAAATCTTCAAGTTCCTTATGCGCTTTCAACAACGTAATAGCTCCTGGTGCTTCATATACTTCACGAGATTTAATACCGACTAAACGATTTTCTACATGATCAATACGACCAATGCCATGTTTTCCAGCCATTTCATTCAATTTTGTAATCAGTTCACTTAATATATACTTTTCCCCATCAATCGTAATCGGAACGCCTTGTTCAAAGCCAATCTCGATTATATCAGCGGTGTCTGGGGCATTTTCAATGGAAACCGTCAAACCAAATGCGTCCTCCGGAGGTGTTGCCCATGGGTCCTCTAAAATCCCGCATTCATTTGCACGCCCCCACAAATTTTGGTCCACCGAGTATGGATTATCCAAGTCAATGGGTATTGGAATATTATGTTCTTGCGCATAATGAATTTCCTCTTCACGTGACCAGCTCCATGAACGCACTGGCGCTACGACTTCAAGCGTTGGATCTAGTGACTTGATTGCCACTTCAAAACGTACCTGGTCATTTCCTTTTCCTGTGCATCCATGAGCCACCGCAGCGGCTTTTTCCTGATGTGCTATTTCCACCAACTTCTTGGAAATAAGCGGACGTGATAACGCAGAGACAAGCGGATATTTATTCTCATAATATGTTTGAGCTTGCAATGAAAGAAGTACAAAGTCCTGTGCGAATTCTTCACGTGCATCAATAACATAGCTGCTAACTGCTCCAACAGTAAGAGCCTTTTCTTTAATGAAATCGAGATCTTTCCCTTCGCCAACATCTAAGCAGACTGCTATTACGCTATATCCTTGATCCGTTAACCATTGAATTGCGACTGATGTGTCTAAACCGCCTGAGTAGGCTAAAACGACTTTCTTCTTTTCCATGGGTGAATCCCCTTTCATGCAAGCGAATGTATGTTTATTCAACTTAACGTATTTTTATAATAACATATTTCATTCGTAACGCAATAAGAATGGATAAAAAAAACAGACACATTATGTAAAAAATGTGTCTGTTTTATATTACTTATCGAATTCCGTGTGCAACCATTGCATCGGCTACCCTTAGGAAGCCTGCTACGTTAGCGCCCATTACTAGATTGCCTGGTTTACCATAGTCTACTGCTGCAGTACTACAGTCTTTATAGATGTTCTGCATAACTTCTTTCAAATGCATATCTACTTGTTCTTCTGACCATGATAGACGCTGACTGTTCTGAGACATTTCCATAGCGGAAACAGCTACACCGCCAGCATTAGCAGCTTTTGCTGGTGCGAATAATACATTATGCTCCTGAAAAATCACAATCGCTTCAATTGTACAAGGCATATTAGCGCCTTCACCCACTGCTTTTACACCATTTGCAATCAGCATATGTGCTGCAATTTCATCGATTTCATTCTGTGTAGCACACGGTAGTGCAATATCACATGGAATAGACCAAATTTCTGTGCAATCAGCATGATACTCTGCATCAGGACGTTCTTTCGTATATTCCCAAATACGTTTATTGCCGTACTCTTTTAATTCCTTCACTAAGTCAAGATCAATTCCGTTCTTGTCATAGATATAGCCATCAGAATCACTACATGCTACAACTTTCGCGCCAAGTTGCATAGCTTTTTCCATTGCATATGTCGAAACATTACCTGAGCCGGAAACTACAACAGTCTGACCTTCCAATGAAAGATTGTTTTCTTTCAGCATTTCATCAACGAAGTATACGGTACCGTAACCAGTTGCTTCTTTCCGACCGAGGCTTCCACCGTGGTCGGGGTTTTTCCCTGTTAAAATACCTGCTTCGTAGCCACCTTTAATGCGATTATATTGACCAAATAGATAGCCGATTTCACGTTTACCTACACCAATATCACCTGCCGGCACGTCAATGTCAGGTCCAATATGTCTGCTAAGCTCTGTCATGAAACTTTGTGTAAAGCGCATGACTTCACGATCAGACTTCCCCTTTGGATCGAAATCAGATCCACCTTTACCTGCCCCGATTGGCTGCCCTGTTAACGCATTTTTAAATATTTGTTCGAATGCGAGGAATTTCATAATGCTATTATTTACAGAAGGGTGGAAACGAAGTCCCCCCTTATAAGGCCCAAGATCACTATTGAACTGAACACGGAACCCTCTATTTACTTGTACTTTACCTTTATCATCTTCCCACGCTACGCGGAAAGAAATAATTCGTTCTGGCTCTGTAATTCGCTCTAGAATTCCGTTCTCCATAAATTCGGGATGCTTAGCAAAGACTGGACGAAGAGAATCAAAAATCTCTCTTGTCGCTTGTAGAAATTCCTTCTCATCTGGATTCCTTTTCTTCACCAGTTCATATACATTATGAACGTAATCATTTGCTTTTTTGCGATTATTATATTCTACCTCACCAATCTTTGTCATTTGCGATCATTCCTTTCCTTAGTTAATAATTAAAAATTGTCGACTGACTAGTCGCTCATTTACTCAGAGGCTATGACTTTATAATACTTATATGATTAAAGAGTAAATTCTACTAGATAAATTGAATTTTAATTGTTCTAAATATTTCTTTGTATTTCAATATTATCACTGAAAAGATAGCAAGTTACAAGATTTTTTTATAATATCTGGGTTTTGACTTAACTTTTGTGTCGATTTTATGTACTATCTTCAACTTTATTATTTACATTCGACTGAATTGAGAGTATTATTAAACTATTCAAACGAGCTATGTGAGGTTATATATGTAAGCGCATACACATACTAGTGAGAACAATACGAAAAGAAAGAGGCGAAGCGCTATGACAAAGAAAACAAGTACAATTCGATCAATCTTAGGAGCGAACTTACTCCTGATCATGACTTTTGCTCTCCTACCTGCTTTACTCGTAAATCCGGATATGGATATGTTCCAAAGCGCTATGAAATTGTTAAATAACGAGTGAGAACTCATATGACAGAGCCTTTCCTTTTACTTAAGGAAAGGCTCTTATACTTATCGCTTCCGGATAGTAAATCGATCTTCTAATAACAGCCAGTTTTGTGGGAATGAAAGGCCGAGTTTCCAGTACATGATTCCCCGCAACTTGAATTTCTTCAGCAAGTTAAACTTCTCGTTAATGCTTCGTGCGTCCTCAAACCACACTTCATGTTCCGTTCCTTGTTCATCGTAATACGTATAATGCGGCGCCTGGGCTAGTGCATCGTATTCAATTGCAACATTCTGCTCGATTGCTAGATTAGTAGCAGTTCGTGGACTTAATGCTCTGGCGGCTTTACTATCCGGTTGACCAAATGGGGCTGTCCAATCATAGCCGTATAGATTCTGACCTAAAAAAATTTTTTCATTTGGCATTTGACTAACGGCATATTCTACTACTCTGGTGACTGGACCTATTGGACTTACAGCTTGTGGTGCACTATACGTATATCCCCATTCATATGTCATCAATACAACGAAGTCTACAATTTCTCCATGCACTTTATAATCATGGGCCCCATAAATACCTGTCGTTACTTCCCCCGCTTTTGGTGCAAGTGCTGTAGAAATCGTAAGGCCAGCTTTATGAATTTGATCGCGTGCATTGCGTAATAGTTGATTATATAATTCCCGATCTTCAGGGAATAATAACTCAAAGTCGAAGTGAATATCATCATATCCGATTTTTTTTGCTACATCAATTGCACTTTGAATCATTTTGTTTTGCGCTGCTTGATCAGTAAAAAGAACATGCGCTAAATCTGCACTGAATGTATAGTCTTCTAAATTCGTCAGAACTAGCATATTTACAACACCTGCGTTTTTTGCGATAGTCGGAATATCTGCTAGAGCAGGTGCTTTGAGTGAGCCGTCACGTTGTACTTCATAACTGAACATGGCGAGATACGTAAGGTCATCGACACGTTCACGAACTTCCGCCAGCATATCTTGACTGACTGGATTACGCGGTTCTACATATAATAATGAATCAATCCTCGTTTTCACTTCTTGTGGTATATACAGACGCTGACCAATCATTAATGGTCTGGTGGGACTGATTGCATTAATTTCTGCCAAGCGCGCAACTGTTAGACCATATCTTTGTGCGATTGTATAGAGACTATCTCCAGGTCGCACCCAATAATAAGAACCTATTATTGGTATGACAAGTGCTTGTCCTACAGCTAATCGGATATCACTTTCTAGTTCATTAACTTCTGCTATTTGTTCGTATGGCACACCGTATATTTTACCGATTTCATACAAACTCTCACCTTGCGAAACTACATGAATCTGCATGTATCTTCACTACCCTTCCTGAGTTCTATCCTTATGATATGATGGCGCGTTAAGAACTATGCTTGAGTCGCCAATACAATTTCATATGAATAAGCTTTCGATTACTTCACATACTATTTTCGATGTACATGACTATTGAAGGAGGAAAAATATTTGACAAATCAATTCGAAACATCTCAAAACATGCAAGGCGGACAAGTTCCCCATCGATGAATCACGGTGGACATGAGTTATTTGATGTCAAAGAAGTACTTAGCGCGACAGTCGGAGCATTGAACCAAGCGATGATTTTACGCCCACACGTCCAAGATCCAGAACTTTTAGATATTCTTGATCGACAGTACCGATTCGCGTTGGATGAGTACAATATTCTCGTCGAAAGTTTCAAAACAGGCAAAGATCCTTCACACCCTACGCAGCGCTATCAAATGAAAGCAAGTAGCGACTTCATTTACGGTATGAAAGAAAAAGCACCCTCTAAGCCCATTCAATCCACAGGTGAAATCAGTGATGAAATCATCTCCGGCTTTTTACTTGGCGCTAAGAAAGAAGGCGCTACAGGCAAAACAGCTGCTTCATTAGAAGTATGTAATCCAGTCGTTCGCCGTGTACTGGCAGATTCCGTGCCTAACTGTATAGAAATGGCGTACGAGTTGTCAATTTACCAAAACAAACATCACTATTATCAAGTACCTCAATTAAATGATCAGGATATGAATATGTTGCTTAATTCATTTGCACCTTCACAAGGTCAACCCGGTATGCCGAACAACCTTCAATAAGTTAATGTTTCAAGCAGATGGAGTTCTTCTTCATCTGCTTTTTTGCTTTTACACTCCCTATATTTGTATACTATGTAGAAGAATACAAATGAAGGAGTGTCTATATGAAAGTTGCGATCTTTGATTTTGATGGTACGTTGTACACTAAAGAAACCTTTAAATTACTCATGGAGCAATTAAAGAATCATCCTACGCACAAGAAGTATTACCGAAACTTTTTTCGATCGATATTACCGCTTTATGTTCGCTATAAACTAAAAATACTACCTGAGTCTATTATGAAAGAACGCTCTATGTTCCTTTATCTACAAGCATTGGATTCATTGACGATGGCAGAACTACATGAGTATTTTAAAGGTATGCATAACGTGATGTTGCCTGACTTCAATGAACAAGTCATTAACCGACTAGTAGAACATCAAAAAGAGGGATACCATATCTTACTAGTTTCTGGAGCTTATACTCCTTTTTTAAAAGCAGTCACAAGTCACTTGACATTTGATCGAATTATCGGCACAGACATCCCTTCAAATGGAGAACAATTAGCGATGGATCAGCCTTTCCTACATATTCAAGGTACACGTAAAAACGAACAAATTTATCAAGCACTACTTGGAGAAATTGTCGATTGGGATAATAGCTTTGCTTATGGTGACAGCATTTCCGACCTTCCAGTCTTAGAGCAAGTTGGGTACCCTGTAGCAGTTCGTCCAGATAAAAAACTTACTGCAGTGGCCAAACAAAGAAATTGGGAAATATTATAAAAAACGCGAAGAGCTCTGATTATGTCAGGGCTCTTCACGTCAAGTCGATTTTAATGTATTGATATACAAACTGCCATCTGACTGAATTTCTGCGTAGAGAACATGCTCTGGTTTGGAAATCCCTTGTTTTTTTAGTTGCTCAGTTAACCAAGTATCAGTCAATTGAAGTTCTCTCATATTTTTCTCTTCTACTTTCCCGTTAGTAATAATTTCGGTCGGAATATATTTTGGCTGTGGTGCTGGGGCTTTGATATCTTTCTTTGTCGCATATTTCTCACTTGCATTCAACATGACACTTAAATTACCATTCGTTTCGAATATCGCGTAATTGACGTCTTTCATAGAAAATACCGACTGCTCTCGTAGCATCATATTTATATCATTGAAACTCAAACGTAATTTACGCATGGAACCTTCTAGGATTTTTCCGTTCTGAATGACAATCATCGGTTTATCATCGAGTAATACACGAAGTTTAATGGATTTGAATGATAAAAAGTTAGCAAGAATTGTTAATACTGCCCATAAGACCATTCCATATAAACCATTCAAGAATGGCGTTTCAGACTCTCCCGCCAAATTGGCCGCAATCGAACCGATTGTTATACCTGTCACATAATGAAAGAAAGTCAATTGTGACACTTGTTTCTTCCCCATAAAACGCGCCAAAATCAACAGCACAACAAATGAGATCACCGTTCGTAAAGTCATTTCCCAAAAAGCCAATTGCCAAAATTCATCTATGTTCACTGCATACACCTCCGGTAATCGGAGTATGTGCAAACTATAGAAATTTATACACTAATTCTTTTAATTCCAGTTATAAGGAGTTTTCTGGTAGACATAGTAATTGAGCCAATTCGAGAACAATAAATGCGTATGGGATCGCCAAGTATTCATAGGTTCTTTGGACGGATCGTCGTTCGGATAATAATTTACAGGAACATCAATGTCAGCACCTTTTTCTATATCGCGAGCGTATTCATCCCCTAATGTGTGTGCATCGTACTCTAAGTGTCCAGTTACCATAATATGTTTTGCATCATTTGAGATCACAATGAATGCGCCGGCATCTTCAGAAGCAGAAAGCAGGGTCAAATCAGGATGATTCTTTATTTCTTCTAATGAAACTCCCGTATGGCGTGAGTGTGGGGCAACATATACATCATTAAACCCTCTTGCCAAGTTCACTGTTGGATCGGTAATATCATGTGAAAATACTCCAAAACACTTTTTCGGCAACTCGAATTTGTCAATTCCGTAGTGATGATATAGAGCCGCTTGTGCCCCCCAACAAATATGAAGAACAGATGTGACGTTCGTTTTTGTCCATTCCATAATTTCTTCTAGCTCCTTCCAATAGACTACATCTTCAAATTGTAGAAGTTCGATTGGAGCACCTGTGATAATCATACCGTCAAAACGACGATTTTTGACATATTCAAAAGTAGTATAGAACGTTTCTAAATGATTCTGACTGACGTTTTTCGAAACATAGGTAGCTGTATTGAGAAATGTGACATTCACTTGTAAAGGTGTATTACCAAGCAATCGCAGCAATTGAAGCTCTGTCTTTTCTTTTTCAGGCATCAAGTTCAAAATTAAAATATTGATCGGGCGGATATCCTGTGTTGTCGCACGTTCTTCATCCATAATAAAGATTTTTTCTTCTTTCAGTAATTCACCTGCTGGTAGATGTTTTGGTATATTAATCGGCATTCTATTTCCCCCTTGACGTTCAGTTATTCTATTTCTATACAAAAAAGCCCTCATTTCTCTTAGATAAGAAAATGAGGGTTGACCATTCACCGTTCTTATCTCTCAAGACAACAATCTTGTTGGAGGTAGCACCTTCCTGTATATACAGAGGTTGCTGAAGCTTCATCAGGCCAAATCCCTCAGCTTCTCTTGATAAGAAATATTTAATTACTGCCTATTATAGCATTAATAAATTAATTGTATAGCGGAATTGTCAAATTGTTCTGCGCATTTAAGTTTTGTAAATTGTAGATAGTATATTTTTGTGTATAATAGAAACTACCAACTACATTTCTTCGAGGAGGAGCTCATGAAGTCTTTAGGTATTGTTCGTAAAGTTGATCATCTCGGCAGAATTGTCATTCCAAAAGAACTTCGAAATTCTTTGTCGATCGATAAGGGCGATCCGATCGAAATTTTCGTAGAAGATGATAGAATCATTTTGAGAAAATTTCAGGCCAACAGAGCGTGTTTTATCACGGGTGATGTGATGGATGAAAACAAACTATTGTCAAACGGTCTATACATCAGTCCACAAGGCGCTAAAATTCTTATAGAGCAACTGAAAGAGTTCACGTAATACAAGAAATAAGATCTTATTGTGGCATCTTTTCTAATATAAAAAGGACCGAAAACAACTTTTATAGTTGCCTTCAGTCCTTTTGTTTAATTGTCTCAATATCTCTTCATGTAGTCCGATTACATTACGTTAAGCTATTAATAAACTCTTCGATTTCTTCTTTCGTTTTACGATTTTTACTGACGAAACGACCTGTTTCTGTTCCTTCACTGAATGCCACGAAGCTAGGAATACCGAATATATCCAACTGACTGCAAAGATCTATAAAATCATCACGATCAATCGAGACAAATTCATACTCCGCAAATTCTGTTTCTAATGTTGGCAAGAATGGTTCAATCACTCTGCAATCTGGACACCAGTCTGCAGTGAATAAGAAAATCACTCTTTCTTCTTGTTTAAGTTGCTCGAATTGCTCTAGTGATTCTAGTTTTTTCAATTCCCAACACTCCTCTAAATGAATAGTATAAGCCCATTATAACACTCTTACCTGCACTTCTTCCCTTCAAACGACTTACGTTATTTACTTCCACTTAGTTAAATTAAAGATGTTTTTTTACAAATAACCTCTCAGACACGAACGTTCACAAATAATTCAATAACTACGTTCGCATTTAACAGTTTTTCATTTTTTCCGGAAAAGCAATTGACAATAGTTTTTGACGTGTTATGATTAGTTCTAAATTAATAGTTGTTAAACAATTTTGACGAAGAGATACCTTCCTAAAAAGAATTTTCTAGAGAGCTGATGCAGTGGTGTAAGTCAGCAAATTCCGAGGTTGGAGGCACTTCCGAATTGATTGGCTGAACATCTTAGTAGGCTAATCCGTCACATGCACGTTACGCATGCTGAATGAAGGCTGCATCTGCAGCAAAACAAGGGTGGTACCGCGTTAGTTTATCGAGCTTTTCGCCCCTTACTTATACGTAAGGGATGGAAGGCTTTTTTATTTTACCTATAAGGGGGGTAGCGTACAACTTACATATACGATCAATCACACATAGTTTTCCAACAAAAATTCTACTACAAACAATCAAAGGAGAGAATGAATATCATGGCTTTTAAAATACTTATTAGTGACCCACTTAGCGAGGACGGAATTTTCCCACTACGACAAGCAGAAGGTTTTGAAATTGTAATGGAGACTGACCTAACACCAGATCAGCTGAAAGAACGTATCAAAGATTTCGATGCATTACTAGTTCGTAGTCAGACAACTGTTACAAAAGAATTGTTGGAAGCAGCTGATCAATTAAAAATCATCGGTCGTGCAGGTGTAGGTGTCGATAATATTGATTTGGACGCGGCTACAGAAAAAGGAATTATCGTTGTGAATGCTCCGGATGGCAACACAAACTCTGCAGCTGAGCACACAGTCGCCATGATGATGTCTATGGCGCGCAAAATCCCTCAAGCCTTCAACTCGTTAAAAAACAATAAATGGGATAGAAAATCATTCCTTGGTGTGGAATTGAAAGACAAAACTTTGGGGATCATCGGGCTTGGTCGCATCGGTGCTGAAGTGGCAAGACGTGCAAGAGGACAACGTATGAATGTAGTCGCATATGATCCGTTTTTAACAGAAGATGTTGCCAAAAAATTAGGCATAGAAATTGGGACAGTAGATGAAGTGCTAGACGTAGCTGACTTCATTACAGTTCATACACCTTTACTAAAAGAAACTCGTAGAATGATCAACAAAGAAGCATTCGAGAAAATGAAAGACGGCGTACAAATTATCAACTGTGCACGCGGTGGAATCATTGACGAAGATGCTTTATACGATGCAATCGTTGCTGGTAAAGTGGCGGGTGCGGCATTGGACGTATTCGAAGAAGAGCCATTCCTAGACCATAAATTGTTGACATTACCTGAAGTAATAGCAACTCCTCACTTGGGCGCAAGTACATTCGAAGCACAAGAATCAGTAGCAGTTGACGTAAGCCGTGACGTAGTGAACTTCTTGACAATTGGATCTGTTCGTAACCCAGTGAACTTGCCATCTGTTTCTCGTGATGTATTGGCGAAAATCGAGCCATTCTTCGATCTTACAGAAAAACTAGGTATGTTCTTATCCCAAATTCAAAACTCGGTTATCCATGAAATCAACATTCAATATGCTGGCGAATTGGCAAACTACGATGTGCGTGCGTTAACGCGTAACACCGTCAAAGGCCTTTTGAAGCGGAATCTTGGGGAAACTGTCAATGATGTGAACGCGAAGTTATTGGCTGATCGTTACGGCATCAAAGTGAACGAGCAAAAAACAACTACTGGTAAAGGCTTCTTGAACTTGATCACAGTAGAAATCGTGACTGAAAAAGGTATTCGCAAAGTAGCGGGTACACTTCTAAATGGCCTTGGAGCGCGCATTGTAAAAGTGGACGATTATGTAGTAGATGTAATTCCAAGCGGTCACTTACTATTTATCCGACACATGGATCAGCCAGGGGCAATCGGTCGTGTAGGTACACTTCTAGCAGAAGAGAATATCAATATTGCAGCGATGCAGGTTGGACGTTCCACTGAAGGCGGCTATGCTATCATGATGTTAGCTGTTGACAACCACGTCGAATCGACTTCTATCAAGCATATTAAAGAAGTCCAAAATATTAATGATGCAAAAGCAATTGATTTATAAGAATATAAAAAATCCAGCTCATAGTAGCTGGATTTTTTATGTGTGATTGACAAAGAAATCAAATCCCATAGCTGTAAGAATTCCGAACACTAAACACCATAGCGCAATACTGACCGCCGACCAAATTGCCGTATTCATTTTCTTCGCCCCTAATACGAGACCAATAAAAGCCGCGATATGTGTTCCGATCAATATAGGACCCGCAAGTGCTAAAACCGGTAATCCATATTTGTTCATAATTTGTTCTGCACGTTGTTGACGTTTTGACTCACTTTTACCTTTACCCTTCTTCTGTTTTCTACGTGCCATCCATTCTTTAATATGTTGGAAACCAACAATTAATAGAAGAACTGTTGCCATATTACCCGCAAATGAAAGAACTATTACCCATATAGGTGATAGACCTCGAATAATACCTAACGGAACGACAATCATAATTTCAATCCACGGTATAGCCGCCCCTAAAAACACCAATATGTATTCCAGCATTAAATCCCTCCTTGCTTTACAATCAATGAAAAATAAGTAGAAAAGAATCACAACCGATGAGAGAATCTCATCGGTTGTCTAATGCGGCAAGTATAGGAAAAAGACCATGTAAGTTATCGATTTCATACGTAGGTTTCACTTCATCATTCGGTAGTTTATTTTCTCGATTAATCCATACATTACGCATACCGACACGACTTGAACCTAAAATGTCTGTCATCAAGTTATCACCAATCATCAACGCTTCTTCTGCTTGGATACCACTTAATGCCAGAACATGCTTGAATATAGATGCATCAGGTTTCCCTTTACCAAATGCACCAGAAACGATAATATGATCAAAGTAACCAGGTATTTCAGGCGAGATCGTTAGCTTAATCTGTTGTAAACTTGGTGAACCGTTTGTTAGAAGAATTAACTGGTAATTACCTTTCAATTTATCCAATACTTCAAACGTCTCTTCATATATATATGGGTTATTCTTGCGCTCTTTTGGAAATACATCAGCTAATTCCCTACCAAATGGTTCATCATCAATCCCCAGTTTCTTCAACCCTTTAACCCATGCTTCCTTTTGATAACTCGGAATAATCTCTTTCATTTTCTGAAATTCTTCTCCCTCATCGTCAAAAACACCCCATAACCCTTCAAAAGGATTAATTCCGATATTTTGAGTATGTGGAAATATTTCATATGTAGCATACAAATCTCTTGCTTCTTGGCGCACCGCATGCTCAAGTTCTACTGGATTGACCCCTGTTTTCTTTGTCGCGTACTCACATGTTTTTTGAAAAGCCATGGAAATACTCTTGGCATCCCATATCAATGTATCATCCAGATCAAAAATCAATGTTTTAATCATCGTGACATCCCCTTTGCAATTGTAATAATTCTGTTATATCCCACTCTTATTATACACATTACTTACGTGATTTGTTAGTACGTTCCCTAAACCGCAGCCCATACACAGATTTTTTACGCTAATATGCATATATTTTAGAGAGTAAGGGAACCTATTGAATAGGAGGTGAGCTGGAATTGGTACAACATTATTTTATCGGCATCTCTATTGCTCATCCTGTCGATGACATAGCCCAGCAATTTCGCACAGAATATCAATTGAATGAGAAATACAAAGTAATTCCACACAATAAGGATTTGCATTTGACCATGCGCTATATAGGAGAGCTTGATGACGCCAAACTTCCCTGGCTGAAATCTTCTCTTCAGAAAATCGCTAAATCGCATACAGAATTCACGGTGTACGTAAAAGGCTTATCATTTTTCGGATCTTCAAGCGGACCGCGTGTTGTTTTTCTAGCAGTTCAAGGTTCCGAAGCTTTATATGAACTACAAAAGCAAATCGCTAGACGTACAGAAAAGATTCTTGAATTGGAAAAAGACACTCGCTTTGTTCCGCACATCACGATAGCTAAAAAACGCAAGACTACAGATAAAATGCAATTAGAAAAAAAGTCTATTGAACCTGTTCCTATTATAATAGAAGGTTTCACCTTATTTAAGATTAATCCTAGGGAAACTCCTTCCTATGAGGCCCTCGCTTATTTCCCATTAAAAAAGAGTTGATTGCAAACAACGCAATCAACTCTTTACTGATTTACTACACTTTAAATCGTGACATATCATTTTGAAGTTGTTCTGCAAGTTCAGCTAATGTTTGTGAACTGGATGTGATTTCCTCATTAGCCGCTAACTGTTCTTCTGTTGCAGCACTAGTAGATTGAGCTTCTGCTGCTGCTTGGATCGCCAATTCTTCTACTCGTTTAGCTCCATCAGTTACTTCATCTGTCATCGCGCGAATCTCTTCAATTGCCGCTGATACTGTAGATACTTTTTCACTAACGTCTGATGTTGCGTGCTCGATGTCCAAGAAGATGGCATTTGTTTTCTCTGTTGACAATAAGCCTTCAGCCACACATTTTCTACCTTCGTCCGTGCTCGTCACCACTGTTTCTACGTCATGAATAATTGTATCAATCATTCGACCAATCTCTTGTGTAGATTGCTTGGATTGTTCCGCCAAATTTCGTACTTCTTCAGCTACGACAGCAAAGCCTTTACCATGTTCTCCAGCACGCGCCGCTTCAATCGCAGCATTAAGTGCAAGTAAATTAGTTTGCTCGGCAATTGCCGCAATCATCGATGTGACGCCACGGATACTTTCAGTGTGTTTGGACATTTTATTGATCGTCACCATGGAATTGCTAATTGTTTCACTGATGTTCGTCATCTGATTGGTCGTTTCTCCCATTAAAGTCGAGCCTTCCTTCACCAATCGCGCTACATCTTCTGATGAATTCAACATTTCTTCATTGTCTTGTGTAATGACATCAATGGCCGTTATCATTTCCTCCATTGAGACAGTGGATTGATTGACGATATTGGTTTGCATTTCACTCGTCTGTAAGTTCTTTTCCGTGATTTCTGCTACCATTTCGGATGCAGCTAAACTCTCTTCCGCGCTTGCAGACAATTCTTCTGATTGTGCTGCTAAATGTAAAGCGGAATTTTTCGCTCGATCGATAATGCCGCGTAAATCAGCAACCATTTTATTTAGCGTTTTAGACATATCGCCAATTTCGTCATGATTTTTTATGTTCACTTCTTCTATAGCAAAGTTTCCGGCTGATACTTCAGCTAGCGCATTTGTCATTCTTCCAACAGGACGGCTAATCAAACGAGTGATGATCGTCGTGATTACTACACTGCCAATAATCCCAAGTGCAATTAAGATGATCATCAACGAAGTAGCACTTTTTGTATATTTCGCCACATCCTTTTCCAGCTTTTCTTGTTGTTGTCTTTGATAATCTGTCATTTTATTGATCGTGTCGGAAATCGTTGTTTGATAACTAGCACCATTCGTTCCAATAGCAAGCGCTTGATCATCATTCCCTGCACGTTTCTCTTCTATAATAGATAGTAGTACTTGATCGTATTCATCACTCGCTTCACGAATAGTTAACAATGCAGACTGCATAGTATTATTTTTTAGGATTTCCTGTAATTCATTTAAGCGGTCTTCTATACGAGATTGAGTTTCTTCTAGTTCCTTTATGTAAGATTCTGAGCCATACAACATATATCCTCTAACACTTTTAGCTAAGTTATTTTGATCGCTTTGCTGTTGCTCTAACAAAATGACTTTGTGCATCCTGTCGTTAATTAAAAATGAATACTTTTCATTAACATTCTTTAGTGCTAGGAACCCTATTAAGCCGATAATAATGATAATAATGACAAGACTCATAAATCCAACCCATAACTTTTTTCCTACTGTAAACTTCATATTCCACATTCTCCCTTATTCAATCATCAATCTATATATACATTTGGTATACACTGCCAATTATACTCCACATTATTCATATTCGTATAGGGATATTTGGTGTTTGCGCTAAAATAAAGCAATTATTGTATATGTGAATTTTTCACCAGTTCATATTTTTAGTTATTAGGATACACGTTGTTACTAATATGTATAATTCGGCTAGCCTTGTGCTGTAAATAGTAAATATAAACTGGTTCCAAAGTCTTGTTTTAACGAATTGTAAATTCGCTAAATAGTTTACTCGTAGAAATTTCGACTAAAACTAAACTTCGTCTTGCAACAGCGAGCAGCTTTATACTTCTCAATTATTCAGTAAATTATTGCATAGTACGACATGAATTTTTTTCTTTCGTCAGAATGGTATTTATTTTGTTTTTCTAGTATACTAGAATTTCATGACCCTTGAGAGGAGTACTCAAGGTAATTTTGCGTTTGTATATAAATTTACAATAAGCTAGCAGTGAATAGTAGTACAAGAATGAAGTGGTTAGGATGTGTTACTCGTGTCAACAGAACTTTTTATCACAACGGACTTTCAACGCCGATGGGTCGATCAATTGACTGAGGCAGGTCCGTTTTTCAGTAGCTTTTCAGAACAATCTGATGAGCTATCAAAATTTCCAAAAGAGAATATAGAAAAACTCGTGAAAATGGGCTATACGACGCTAACCTTACCTAAAGAGTTCGGAGGTGCGGGTATCACAGTGACGGATATGGTGCTCTTCCAGGAGACCATCGCTCGTTTTGATAGTGCTACCGCTCTAGCAATTGGCTGGCATCAAGGAGTTGTTGGTGAACTATATGAGAGTCGTAAGTGGACCGAAGAACAATTAGCTCAATTTAGTGAAGCCATTCAACAAGGTGCTCTAGTCAATCGTTCCGTTACTGAAGCACAAACTGGTAGCCCTACACGTGGTGGTCAACCACAAACAACTGCTTCACGCACCAAGAATGGCTGGGTGATTTCAGGTGAAAAAACATTTACGACTATGGCGCCTGCCCTTACCCATATCCTCGTATCTGTTTGGATTGAAGAAAAACAGAAAACAGGTTTTTTCTTGTTGCCAAGTGACACAGCTGGCCTTTCTATCAGAGATACTTGGCATACGATTTCAATGCGCGGTACGGAAAGCCAGACACTTGTGCTAGATCAAGTGGAAGCAACGGCTGATCAGTTAGTAGAAGTGAATGAAGCATCACGTGGCAACAAACAAAACGGCTGGCTTCTTCATATTCCCGCATGTTACATGGGAATTGCCCAAGCGGCACGTGATTACGCGGTGCACTTTGCAGCAACTTATCAGCCAAACAGCCTTAATGAACCCATTGCTTCCCTTTTCAGTATCCAAACACAAATCGGAAAAATGGACTTAGAGCTGATTAAGGCACGCCATTTACTTTATGATATCGCGAGAATTTACGATGATCCCGCTCGACGAGTTTATCTACAAAATGAACTTGGAGTAGCGAAATCGATTGTAACGAATAGCGCGATAGAAATTGTTAACTTAGCGATGCGCATTGTAGGCGCGAAAAGTTTGGAATTGTCTAATCCCCTTCAGCGTCATTATCGCGATGTGCGGGCCGGTCTTCACAATCCACCTATGGATGATATGACGATTACAAAGCTTGCACAAGCAGCAATTAGTGGACAACAATGATTAAACGTTTACTCGTGAGCGGTTATAAAGCCCATGAATTAGGAATCTTCAATGAAGACCATAAAGGCATACCTATCATCAAAAAAGCGTTGACAGATCGATTGCTAGCTCTCCTAGACCAAGGACTCGAATGGGTTATTGTCAGTGGACAGCTGGGAGTTGAAACGTGGATTATTGAATGTGTGTGGGATCTGCAAGAAGATTACCCAAATTTACAATACGCGGTCATTACACCATTTCTCGATCAACAGTCGAACTGGAATGAATTAAAACAAGAGACATATGAACAAATCATATCACTTGCAGATTACTCAGTGAGTTTGACGAACAAACCTTATGAAGCACCATGGCAATTTGTAGAGAAGAATAAGTTTCTACTTCGAAATTCGGATGCTTTGTTACTTCTATATGATGAAGAAAATGAAGGTTCACCGAAGTTTCTTAAGAAAATGGCAGTACAACTAGCGGAAACTACCTCCTATGAATTATTATCGATTACCGCTGATGATTTACAACTCATTGCCGAAGATTTACAACGAGAACAATGGGAGTAATAAAAAGCGAAATGCCAGAAATCAGGCATTTCGCTTTTTTCTATTTGATGTTTGATCTACTTGATTACTTTTAAAACCCGTTTAAATTCATCCGTCCCCGCCTCACCTAACAACTCATACAAAGCAGTTTCTACACAAGTGCCGGAGACTCCAAGATGTTTCATCTTTTGTAAGCCGATCATTTTATTAGCTTCTGTTCTGGAAGTGACTGCATCTACTACCACTTCTACTTCATAGCCTTGCATCACAAGATCAGCCGCTGTCATATAGACGCAAATATGCGTTTCAATTCCTGCAATTAACACTTGCTTCCTACCTAGCTCATTCAGTTGTTTCACAAATTCTTCGTTGCCCATTGCGCTGAACGTCATTTTTGCTATGGGTTGTTGTTCTCTGAGCAAGTTCGATAACGATTCAGTAGTTGCTCCTAGACCATCAGGGTATTGTTCGAGCCATAGAATTGGGATATCCAATACTTGTAATCCTTTAATCAGTTTTTCTAGGTTATCATGTAGTTCCTTACTTTCATTGACGATTTGTGCCAGCTTTCCTTGTACATCTACTAATACGAAAACCGTTTGATTGGTTTGCAACATAATGTATTTATCCCCTTTCCAACATTCCTGTTAGTATAGCATGTTTACAGATTCATTAGAAAATACCCATCTCAAAGTGATTAAGCAAAAAGCTGTCTCTCTTTCGTCAGTGAAAGAGAGACAGCTTGAACTAATTATTAATTTTGGACTGTTGCTTTTTGTTTCGCTTTTGCTTTCGCTTTAATACGACGAGCGTGCAAGATTGGCTCTGTATATCCACTTGGCTGTTCCGCCCCTTTAAAGATTAGATCGGAGGCTGCCTGGAATGCGATAGAATCTTCATAGTTCGGTGCCATCGGCTGATACAACTCGTCATCGGCGTTCTGCTGATCCACTATTATCGCCATACGCTCCAAAGTTTCTTGTACTTGCTCTTTCGTACAAACACCATGACGTAACCAGTTGGCAATGTGCTGGCTGGAAATACGCAATGTTGCACGATCTTCCATTAATCCGACATCATTGATATCGGGAACAGTTGAACACCCTACTCCTTGGTCGATCCAGCGAACTACATAACCTAAGATACCTTGTGCGTTGTTATCCAGTTCCGATTGTACTTCTTCTGCAGACCAATTTGCGTTAGGTGCCAATGGAATATCAAGGATACCATCGCGATAATCGATTGAACTGTCAATTCCAGCTTGCACTTCTTTAACATTTACTTCATGGTAGTGCAATGCATGTAAAATTGCAGCTGTTGGTGATGGAACCCACGCTGTGCTCGCACCAGCTTTTGGATGAGCAATTTTCTGTTCGAGCATAGCAGCCATTAAGTCAGGCATAGCCCACATTCCTTTACCAATTTGTGCATGTCCAGGGAGACCCGCACCAATTCCTACTGCTACGTTTGCGGCTTCATAAGAAGAAAGCCATTTAGATGCCTTCATATCCGCTTTTCGAATAACCGGACCTGCTTGCATAGACGTATGAATTTCGTCACCTGTGCGGTCAAGGAATCCAGTGTTGATAAATGCAATACGCTCTTTCACTTCATTGATTGCGGATTTCAAATTCAGTGACATTCTGCGTTCTTCATCCATAACTCCGATCTTAATTGTATTGCGCTCAACACCTAGTAAATCTTCAATACGATCAAATAATTTGTTCGCAAATGCCGCCTCAGCTGGACTATGCATTTTCGGTTTTACAATATAAATAGAGTTGTGAAGCGAGTTTTTAAACTCTACGTTTTCTTTAAAGTTATGTGTAGCAATTAAAGATGTAAGAACGCCATCCAAGATTCCTTCAGGTACTTCATTGCCGTTTTCATCAAGAATCGCATTGTTAGTCATTAAATGACCTACGTTACGTACGAACATCAATGAACGACCACGCAATGTCAACTCTTTGTCGTCTCGACCTATATACGTACGATCAGCATTCAATTTCCTTGTAACTGTTTTACTACCTCGCTTGAATGTAGATTCCAAGTCGCCCTTCATTAAACCAAGCCAGTTACGGTATACGCCCACTTTATCTTCAGCATCTACCGCTGCAATAGAGTCTTCACAATCCATCAACGTAGAGAGTGCTGCTTCAATTACAAGATCTTTCACACCCGCTTTATCACTTTTACCGATTGGGTTATTGTGATCAATAGCTATTTCGATATGCAATCCATTATTCACCAACAATACCTCCGTCGGTGCATCTTCAGAACCATTATATCCAACGAACTTGGATTCATCTTGCAAGTGAGTCGTGTTACCGCTTTCAAGCGTCGCTTGAAGTTTTCCTTTTGCAATTTTATAAGCAGTTACATCTGCATGGGAACCTTCAGCTAAAGGCGCTGATTGATCTAACAATTTTTTCGCGAAATCAATTACTTTCTGTCCACGAACTGGATTGTATTGAACACCAGCTTCAGCACCCGCCTCATTACTGATTATATCAGATCCATAAAGCGCATCGTACAGACTTCCCCATCGTGCATTTGCTGCATTTAATGCATAACGAGCATTATCGATCGGCACTACCAATTGAGAACCTGCTTGGTTTGCGACTTCCTGATCAACATTAGCTGTTGTCACTTTAAAATCTTCAGGAACCGGCTCTAAATAGCCAATTTCTTGTAAAAACTCTTTATATTTAGCGAAATCAATTTCGCCTTTATTATTTTGATGCCATTCGCTTATGGTCTTTTGTAATTCATCACGTTTTTCTAATAGCGCTTTGTTTTCAGGAGCAAGTTCATGAATTAGCGAATCAAAGTTTGTCCAAAATTGTTCATTTTGGATCTCTAAGCCTGGAAGAACTTCTTCTTTTACGAAGTTATATAGTTCTGTTGCGACTTGCAATTTACCTACTTTTTCATAGTTTGTCATGGATAAAAGCCACCCCTTAATATTTTTTCGCTACTCTGTTGTATAACATGTAGCGTTGAACACCATCATCGTCTATTATTCGGCAACACCCCATAGCCTATCGATCAAAAATCGATACATAAAAGACGTATGACTTCTTCACTTGAAGACGTGTTAGTACATATCATACCTAAAGTCTAGTTTACTTTCAACTGAATTGTGAAAATTTTCACATCATGGCTATTTGTGTTCGATACGACTATTAACAACAGTTATATAACAGTCGTGGAAATATCGTATTTTATTTTTTCTTATTATATTTCCACTTCGTTGTTTGTTATTTAGGTACTCATCACTAAATTCTGATAGCAAGTTGACACACTATTTTGCATGTGATAGCTTTAGAGTCAATCATCTAAATTGAATAGTTTGAAAAGTAGGTGGAATGAAAATACTTTCATTTCTTAAATGGGAATCCTTTTCTTGGAGCGGTCCCGCCACTGTGAAGACGCGAATGCGTCCAGCCAGATACCTGCCTATTTTTCATGACGCTAATCCTACGGTGAATAGGGGAGTGTTAGACAGACGCAGTAAATAATCGCATGCTTATAAGTAGCATGTTATTTTATATGTACTCGCAATTCTAACATTTCCCCTAGAGATGTTTTTTTTATTGTAAAAATTTAAGGGGGAAATTATCCATGGTAAAAAGCAGTATAACGGGCTATCCCGTAATAGGTGAAAATCGTGAGTGGAAACGTGCACTTGAGGCATTTTGGTCAAAGAAGATCTCAGAAGATGAGCTTCTTCAAACAACGAAAGAGATTCGCTTGGCAAACTTGAAGAAACAACAAAACGCCGGAGTTGATTTGATTGCTGTAGGCGACTTCACATTGTATGACCGCGTACTGGATACGTCAGCCATGTTCGGAATCATTCCGTCACGCTATAACTGGAAAGGCGGACAAGTTTCCACTTCCACATACTTTTCGATGGCACGCGGTAATGATGAGGCAGTTGCCTCTGAAATGACAAAGTGGTTCAATACAAACTATCACTATATCGTGCCCGAGTACGAAGGTCAGCGTTTTCAATTAACGGAAAACAAGCCTCTAACTGCTTATCGTGAAGCCAAGAGCGAACTAGGTATTAAAGGTAAACCTGTACTACTCGGTCCCTATACATTACTGAAGTTATCTAAAGGCTACGAAGATATAGACGTACCATCTATAATTTTACAACTGATTCCGCTTTATCAAAGAGTACTACAAGAGTTACAGGATGAAGGTGTACAATGGGTTCAAATTGATGAGCCGATTCTATGTACATCCATAAGCTCAGATGAAATGAAGACCGTTACAGAAATTTATTCCCAGCTAACTAAAAATGTGAGCGGGCTGAATATTCTACTACAGACATACTTCGATTCAGTAGAACATTATACGGAAACGATCGCGTTACCTGTCGCAGGTATCGGACTCGATTTCGTGCACGGACGCGAAAGAAATTTAGAAAATCTAAAGCAATATGGTTTCCCAGAAGGTAAAGTGCTTGCAGCAGGAATTGTAGATGGACGCAACGTATGGCGATCTAATTTACAGAAAAAACTTGCATTGACTGAAACAATCCAACAGCAAGTTTCAGCTGATAAATTGTGGATTCAGCCTTCTTGTAGCTTGCTACACTCACCTGTTACGACTCGCTCGGAACAGAAACTAGATAAAACGATCTTGAACGCATTAGCATTTGCCGACGAGAAGATTGAAGAAATTAAAGCAATTCAAATAGCTATATTACAAGGTAAAGAAATAACAGCTAAGGAATTTGAAGAATGTGAAGTAGCATTGACTGTATTTAACGCCCTTCCTACTCGCAATAATAAAGAAGTTCGCGAAGCGACTTCGGGAAGTCTACTTTCTGATAGTAAACGAAATCTTCCATTTGCAGAACGTAAAGCGAAGCAACAGGAAAAATTCCAATTGCCACTACTTCCTACTACGACTATAGGTAGCTTCCCACAAACACCGGAAGTACGGGCTACACGTAATAAATGGAGAAAAGGCGAAATTACGAAACAGCAATATAAAGATTTCATTCGTGCTGAAATTAAAGAATGGATCGATATTCAAGAGGATTTAGGCCTTGATGTATTGGTACATGGCGAATTCGAACGTACAGACATGGTGGAATATTTCGGAGAAAAGCTTGATGGATTTGTCTTTACTGAAAAAGCTTGGGTACAATCCTACGGTTCACGTTGCGTTAAGCCCCCTATTATCTTTGGAGACGTGGCGTTCACTAAACCAATGACTGTGGAAGAATCGGTTTATGCGAAATCACTTACAGATCACGAAGTAAAAGGAATGCTCACGGGCCCTGTAACCATTTTAAACTGGTCATTCGTCCGTGATGACTTGTCCAGAGAAGAAGTGACAAACCAAATCGCACTCGCTTTGCGTAAGGAAATTGAAGCGCTTGAAGCAGCGGGTATCCATATGATTCAAGTGGATGAGCCAGCACTTCGTGAAGGTCTTCCATTGAAAAAGACTGAATGGAAACACTATCTGGACTGGGCTGTTAATGCATTCCGCGTATCTACTGCTTCAGTGGAAGATACGACGCAAGTGCATACGCATATGTGCTATTGTGATTTTAACGACTTTATTGAATCGATCAGTGCACTGGATGCAGACGTAATATCCATTGAAACGTCACGCAGTCACGGCGACTTAGTCGAAGCTTTCAATGAGTATCATTATGACAAAGGAATCGGTCTAGGTGTCTATGATATTCATAGTCCACGCGTTCCAGCAGTAGAAGAGATGACAGAGATTATCAACAAAGGTCTTGAAGTACTCGAACCTTCTCAGTTCTGGATTAATCCGGATTGTGGATTGAAGACGAGAAAGCGTGAAGAAACAATTGCAGCATTGAAAAATATGGTCATTGCTACTGTACAGGCACGAGAAAAATTAGGCGTAGTCACGGTACCATAATGAATTTAGGACTGTCTTAGAAATCAGTATGGTTTCTAAGACAGTTTTTTCATAGAGAGTTCGAAATAGAGCAGACCGCAAAAGTGTTCAGAGAGGGGTTGGATGATACATACATTTGCATATTTGAACTTAAACACAATTTAAGCACAGCATACTCCGATGTTAAGATTTGAATAATACATTATAAAAGAGGATATCCTATGAAGTAAAGTAACTTCGAGGACATCCTCTTTTACGTCTATTACGAATCAGTCAAACTGCTTCGTCAAGTTCGCCATCTCAATAGCGGACACCGCTGCGTCCCAGCCTTTGTTCCCGGCTTTAGTCCCTGCACGCTCGATCGATTGCTCAATCGTATCCGTTGTCAGCACACCAAAGATCACTGGAATGCCCGATTGCATGCTTGCTTGAGAAACACCTTTTGCAGTCTCGTTACAAACAAAATCGAAATGAGGTGTCGCGCCACGGATTACCGTTCCTAGCGTAATGACTGCATCATATTTTTTTGAGTCCGCCATTTTCTTTGCGATTAACGGAATTTCAAACGCTCCCGGCACCCATGCTATATCTACATCTGCTTCATCCACACCATGACGTTTGAACGCGTCTTGTGCTCCTGATAGTAACTTCCCTGTGATGAACTCGTTGAACCGCCCAACGACGATACCTACTTTTAACCCCGTACCTACTAAATGTCCTTCGAATAAATTACCCATTTTTCATCTCTCCTCATAAAGTTAGTAAATGACCAAGCTTTTCTGCCTTTGTGTGTAGATACTTTTCGTTCGCTTCATTAAATGGTAGCTGAATTGCAACGCGTTCAACTACTTCCAATTCATATCCTTTTAAACCAGCAATTTTCTTTGGATTATTCGTCAACAAACGCATTTGCGTAATGCCGAGTTCCCGAAGTATTTGTGCGCCAATACCGTAATCACGCAAATCAGCCGCAAACCCAAGTTTTTCATTTGCTTCTACCGTGTCATAGCCTTGTTCTTGCAGTTCATAGGCTTTCAGTTTATTGATTAAACCTATTCCTCTGCCCTCTTGACGCATATACAACAATACACCGCGCCCTTCTTCTTCAATTTGAGAGAGAGCAGCTTGCAGTTGCGGACCACAGTCACAACGGCACGATCCAAAAACGTCGCCTGTTAAGCATTCCGAATGAACCCTTACTAAGACCGGCGCTTCCGTTGTAACGTCCCCTTTTACCAGTGCAACATGTTCTTTTCCTGTCATAGTTTCGGTATAGCCAACCATGCGGAACTCGCCATAACCTGTCGGCAGCTCGATCTCTGCTTCACGAATGACTAATTGCTCTCGTTGCAGACGATAATGAATAAGGTCTTGAATGGTGATTAGTTTTAAATCTAGTTCTTCAGCCATCTGACGTAATTCCGGCACACGCGCCATCGTTCCGTCTTCACTCATGATTTCACAAATGACGCCTGCTGAAGCGCTGCCTGCCAGCCGTGCTAAATCTATCGCAGCTTCAGTATGTCCTGTACGCTCTAGTACACCACCCGACTTCGCTACAAGTGGAAATATATGCCCTGGACGTTTGAATTCGCTTGCTGTTGCATTCGGTTCCATCATTTTAATAATTGTATCCGCACGTTCAAATGCACTGATCCCAGTATGTGTAGAGCGGTGATCGATACTAATCGTAAACGCCGTGCCATGTGAATCGGTATTATCATCGGTCATCATCTGTAACCCTAGTTGCGCTGCTTTTTGCTCTGTTATCGGTACACAAATCAAGCCTCGACCTTTTGTCGCCATGAAGTTGATAATTTCAGGTGTAATCTGGTCGGCTAATGCCACGAAATCCCCTTCATTCTCTCGATCCTCATCATCCACTACGATGACCACTTTACCTTGTCGTAAATCTTCTAATGCTTCTTCGATTGTATGAAACATCCTCATTCACTCCTTCACATAAACCCATGTTGTTGTAAAAAGTCTTTCGACATCGTTTGATCCGTATTTTGTCTTTTCTGCAACATGTTCTCAACATATTTGGCGAGCATATCACATTCGAAATTAACTACATCCCCTATTTGTTTTTTCGCAATGACCGTCATTTCCTGTGAATGTGGAATCAATGAAATCGTAATATCTGTATCTTTTACCTCAAAGATCGTCAATGACGTCCCATCCAATGCGATAGAGCCTTTATGTAACAAATAAGGATGATATCCTTGCGGTAAGGACAAGCGTATATATAATGCATTATCAACCGTTCGCTTCTCACGGATCGTAGCTATTCCGTCTACATGTCCTGTGACAAAATGTCCGCCTAACCTACCATTCGCTGCAAGTGCTCGCTCCAGATTCACAGAACTTCCCACTTCTAATTGTCGTAGTGAAGTAGAAGTGACAGTTTCAGGCATGACGTCCGCAACAAATTGGTCCTTGGTAAAACTCTTTACCGTCAAACAGACACCGTTGACCGCGATGCTATCCCCTACTCTCACATCTGTCAAAACAAGGGATGCAGCTATCGTAACTGTCATAGATTGAGCGCCAGGTTGTATTTGCTTAACTGAACCAATCTCTTCAATTATTCCCGTAAACATGATTCAATCACCCACTTTCGGTACAGCTATGATTTTAATGTCTGGTCCAATCATCTCCACACTGTCAAATCTTAATGGAAGCGCCTCATCCATCAGTTGAGGATCCAGTCCACCTATTGGCGTCAGCGATCCAATTCCGCCAAGTAGTTTGGGTGCAACATAGCAAATGACCTTCTGCACGGCGCGCGCTTTCACAAACGAAGCATTAATGGCCGCTCCACCCTCTACAAGCAATGTCATAACACCACGTCTTCCTAGCTCTAATAGAATATCTTCTACAATCAGCTGGGGTTTTTGCATTCGGATGATCTGGACATGGGGCTTGTTGAGTAACTTTTCACGTGATAACTCTGCATATTTTCCGCAAAAAATCCAAGTAGGCGCTTCTGAGTTTTGAATGATCTGGCTAGATTCTGGTGTTCGTAAAGATGTATCTAAAATAACTCGAATAGGATGTTGTCCACCTAGGGGCAGTCTGGTGGTGAGAAGAGGATTATCATGAAGAAGCGTTTGCACACCTACTAAAATCGCATCTTGCGTATGGCGAAGCTGATGGACATCGAGTCGCGCTTGCTCACTCGTCACCCATTTGCTATCTCCTTTAGAAGTGGCAATCTTACCGTCTATCGTCATAGCTGTTTTCATTGTCACATGAGGTGTTTTGGTTTTAATAAAATGAAAAAATGGTTCATATAGTTTTTTAGCGCGTTCAGAAGAGACAGATTCGGTTACTTCCACTCCTGCACCACGAAGTTTCGCAATGCCTTTACCTGCTACAAGAGGATTAGGATCCGTTGTCGCAACAAAGACTCGTTTGATACCGGCTTGAATAACGGCATCAGCACAAGGGGAAGTTTTACCAGTATGTGAACAAGGTTCAAGCGTTACATACAAATCAGCATCTGTTGCTTCCGCTCCTGCCATATCAAGTGCGATTCGTTCTGCATGGCGTTCTCCTGCTTGTAAATGCGCACCCATTCCAATGATCCGGTTTGTCTTAACTACGATTGCACCTACTGGTGGATTGGGAGAAGTTTGACCTGCCACATTTTCTGCGAGCTGCAAAGCCATTTCCATATAATTCTGATTCATTGAGCAACACTCCAGCTTACAGTATTCCTCTAGTGACAATTCTACATACAAAAAGCCCCGCAAAAGATTATGCGGGGCTTGTATCCATGACTAAATAAACGTTATATACCGTAATGAAAAATCATCACTTATAGTATACACGCGTTGTTCCTTCTCTCATCCAGACTTTAACTGTCGGCTTTGGAGTTTCACCAAATCCACCTTCTGCTTCTATAAAGCATCCGGGTCACGGACTAAGAGCTTGTTAGCTCATCACCGTCGGTAGGGAATTACACCCTGCCCCGAAGGAAACATATTCGATTAACTAAGAGTCTAGCACATATGACAACTAAATAACAATAGCTGAATAATTATTCAGCTATAAAAACCCATTTATCTACTGTAAATCTGTCCAATGCTTCCATGTTGGGAATGTACCCGATTCCATCTTCTGACGGAACTGTAATATAACCTTTTTCAGCAACTACTTCTGGTGTAATAATATCTTGTTCCCAGTAACGTGAAGAACCTGCTGTATCGCCAGGGAGCGTGAAATTAGGTAAAGTTGTCAATGCTACGTTGTGCGCTCGTCCAATACCCGATTCTAACATGCCGCCACACCATACATCGATGCCATTCGCTGCACAATAATCATGAATTTTCTTCGCTTCTGACAGACCGCCAACTCTCCCAATTTTCACGTTGATAATTTTACAACTACCAAGTTCGATAGCTTTTCGTGTATCTTCCAATGAGTGAATACTTTCATCTAGACAAATGGGTGTCTTAATTTGTCTTTGCAATGTTGCGTGATCGATAATATCATCGGAAGCAAGCGGTTGCTCAATCATCATCAAGTTAAACTGGTCGAGTTCTTTCAACACTTCTACATCATCTAACGTATAAGCTGAATTCGCATCCGCCATTAAGGGTACATCAGGATGGGTTTCTCGAATGGCACGTATCACTTCCACGTCATACCCAGGCTTGATTTTCACTTTAATGCGCTTATACCCTTCATTTATAAAGCCTTTAATATTGGCCAATAAATCTTCAACATTTTCTTCAATTCCAATGCTGATCCCCACTTCAATACGGCTACGTTGCCCTCCAAGTGCTTTGGCAAGTGTCATGTGGTGATGCTTTGCATATACATCCCATATCGCACCTTCAATTGTCGCTTTCGCCATATTGTTTTTGCGGATATGTCTAAATAAGTCACTTACTTCATCGGGATGTGTAATAGACTTGCCAAGTACTGCGGGAATCAAGAAATCACGAAGCATGTGAATCGTCGTTTCTGTCGTCTCTTCACTATACCAAGGCGCAGTAAACGCAACAGATTCCCCCCATCCCTCATGACCGTCCGCGTCTGTGACAGTTGCCAACAGAAAGTCTTTCTGCTGAATCGTTCCAAAACTTGTAGTAAACGGATGTTTCATCGTCATATTCATTCTGCGAAGTGTAATCGTGTTAATTTTCATTGGGTCAGCTCCTTTAATCATGCAACGGAATGATGGACCGCTTACAGAAACGATAGTACTGCACAGATTCTTCTGTTCGGCGTACATCGATCATAGCAAATCCTTCCTTACTCAGTTGCTGAAATATCGTTCTCGTCTTCATTCTCCATTCGTAGGCCAATTGCGAGTTTTCTTGCTTGATTAATTGAATTTGTTTGGGCACAGGCACTTCTATCGCTTCCGCCTTCAGCCATTCAGTTGTTTCCGGTAAAAGCAGGATAGGGTGTGAATTATCGCTCAATTGGATTTGAAACGGACGACTATATATAAGATTAGGTTGCCATTTCTCCACTACACGCGGACTGTCAATCCACCAAGCAACTTGAAAACGGTCGGTCGGTAAACCTTTGTTTAATCCATCGTCCATCTCTCCATAACAATCAACTATATAGTCATAGCACACACCGTATAACTTTGAAGTATTCAAATAGCCGTTGCGACTTTCGAGTGGATCGAATGTCCAGACGATTAATCGATAGCCCATTTCCCGTGCAAAACGTAGTTGTTCTTCTTTCAACTGTTTGCCAATGCCCTTCATCTGAAACTCTTCATCTACCGCAAGCATATGAGAGCATAAATATATTTGACCTTCTGAATAGCCGGCAAAGCTATAAGAATATCCGACCATACGCTCTCCTAGAAACGCACCTACAATCAATCCACCGTTTTTGACTGCTGTGATGGTTTGATGGATAGGGATTGGTTCCATTCCCCAAATTTTCTTCTCAAGATTTTGCATAGAACGAATGTCTTCGATAGCCGTCACTTTTCTGACCACTATATCTTTCCTCATACTGTCACCTTCTAGTTTTTAGAGTGGAATGTTAATTCGATGGCAGTAGTTAAAATTTCAACTCCTGTTGCCAGTGCGTCTTGATTAAATGTCATGTGCGGATGGTGAAGTCCTGGGATTAAGCCGCATCCCAAACCTAGCATTGTACTTTTGACAGTGGGTCGTTTTACAGAATAGAAGTGAAAATCTTCTCCTCCCGGCGTGACAACGGTGCGTGTAGTCTTGTCTTCACCCACTACTTTAGCAATCGCCTGATACATTAGATCTTCAGCTTCAGCATTTACTTCCGCTGCGACCATTTCTGCCATTACTTCATAGTTGATTTCTACATCGTATTGTCTAGCTATCGCCTGAATCACACGTTCTACTTCCTCATATAATTCATCCATTATACCATTTTCTTGCGCACGTAAATCCAAACTAAATTTTGCATTTCCCGGAATTATATTGGCAGATTCGCCACCTGCTTGGAACATCGTCATTTTCGCTGTATGAGAAACCATCGGATTACAATGAATGGACTGCAAACCTCCTACTAACGAAGCGCCCACCTCGATCGCATTTTTTCCTTGATGCGGTCTGGCACCATGTGCTTCTGTTCCTTTGATCGTTCCACTGATCATTTTCGCGGCACCGTGACGTAGTGAGGCAGCGGAATAACCGTCAGCCATTTCATCCGCAGCTCTTACATGAACGCCGAATAAGTAATCGATATCATCGATCAATCCCTGATCAAGAACAGCTAGCGCGCCTTTTCCCTTCTCTTCTGCCGGCTGGAAGAATACTTTTAATGTTCCTTTTTGAGGAATTCCGCGTTCTTTAGCCATAAGCAAAGCACCAATTCCCATGGTCATATGTCCATCATGTCCACATGAATGATTTGCTCGATAGACACCGTCCACTTCTTGCCACAACGCATCAATATCTACACGCAACCCGACTACCGGCTTACCTTCACCGATCGTAACGCATAAACCTGTAATTCCATCGAATAATTTCACATTAAATCCTTCTCGTTCAAGAAATCCTTTCAAGTAAGTTGTTGTTTCCGTTTCCTTCCAACTAACTTCCGGATGACTGTGCAAATGCACAAACACTTCATCTAGTTTCGGCTTCAGTAATTGTACTTGCTCCTTCATGCGTGTGCCTCCTAAAAAAACCATTTTCCATTGTACTATTCGAACTGTTTATTCCTAAAATTTCAAACTCCTCAACAATTTTAACATAAAAAAGACTTCTCTATCACGTCGTGTGAAAGGAAGTCTTCTTCGTATTGATTAAAAAGTCCAAAGAATCATCATGCCGAATAATAGCGTCATGTAATTGACCGAGTACAAGAACATGAAGTTAGCCCATTTATAATCATTTTTTGCATAGAACCCATATATACTAGCTGCAATATATCCTAGGTTCATCAATGTCGCGATTGTAATGAATGTAGTGCCAAACATCGTTAATAAAAACGGTAAAGGCAATAGACATAATACATACACAAGCATTTGGCGTTTTGTGAAGTTAAATCCATAAACGACAGGCAACATCGCTACGTTTGCTGCACTATAGTCTTTATATTTCTTCATAGCAATCGCAAATGTATGAGGCATTTGCCAAATGAATAGTATAGCGACCAAAACAATCGGTACAATATGATCCGCTGACATAATAGCTGCCCACCCTATAAGAGGGGTAACCGCTCCCGACACACTGCCAATCACTGTATTCAATGTATATTTACGTTTAGACCACATGGTATAGGGTATTACATACGTAAACCATCCGATAAATGCATAAATTGCCGCTTCTAATGTAGTGAAAAATAATAATACCATACCAATTCCCGATAATATCAAACCTATTTTTAATACGGTTTTCAAAGCAAAGTTACCTGTCACAGTCGGACGGTTTTTTGTTCTTTCCATAACCGTATCAATATCAGAATCAAACCAGTTATTCATTACAAGTGCACCTGCAACAAGCAAGGTACTACCTATCATGGTTAGCAGGAACACACCCCAGTTACCTGTGAGTGTCATGCCCGAAAAATATAGTGCCAACCAAAACCCCGTAAAAACTGGAAATATATTCGCGATGAGTACAGGTCCTTTAACTAATGATTTAATATCCGAGAAGAAGGTAGACGCCGATCGGCTTTGAGTAGTACTCGAAACAATATGGGCTTCTTTCGTCATATGGGTCCGTTCTCCTTTTACGTTACATTTAAATATTTTTTCCATTCGTATATAACTATATCATTTTCTTAAAAGTAAAATCAAAAAATCACGATAATTCCTTAGAAACTGTTACAAAGGTTTGTCAGAAGTTCATAAATAAACATATCGCATGATAAAATACTCTTTTTTTCATATGTACTTATCATACCATATTGTATCATTTTCCCCTATTATTCGATAAAGCATGAGCCTATACCCCTTATAGGCTAGCAACTAAGTTTACCCGCCATGATCAATCAAACCACATTTACTTTTTTCATTATAGAAAACCGTTAAACTTCAATTTAAAAGAGCATAATATCAATAGTTGTCTAAATAATTAAATTGATATTAATTTAATTATCCTGTAAACTCGTGTAATAGTATCGCGAAAAAGTGTTGATTTCCCCTTGATCTTCTCAACTACCTGCATCTTTTTTCTTGCGGGTAATTTTAAGAGATTAAGGCAAAAAACAGCATTCCGTGATGAAAAAATTATAAAGGGAAAGGATTTGATTTTTTGAGAAAGTTTATGTTGTTTTTATCTATCGTAACATTATTACTTTTAACAGCATGCAGTAACAGTGATAGTAAAGATTCAATAAGCAAGATTAAGCTGGCAGATGCAGGATGGGATAGTATTCGGATACACAACAGCATTGCACAAATTATTTTAGAAGAAGGCTATGGCTATGATACGGAAATAGTGAACGGAACTTCTTCCGCAACATTACAAGCGTTGCAACAAGGCGATCTTCAAGTTTATACAGAAGTTTGGTCTGATAACTTAGGTGATGCGTATACAAACGCAATCGACAGCGGAGACATCGAAACCGTCTCGACAAATTTCGACGATAACTCACAAGGTCTGTATGTCCCTACATATGTTATCAAAGGGGATCCAGAGCGTAATATCGAAGCGGTAGCGCCTGATTTGAAAACAGTAAAAGACTTAGAGAAGTATCCTGAACTATTTCAAGATCCTGAGAACAAGGATAAGGGACGTATCATCGGCGCACCATCTAGCTGGTTAGTCAGTAAACATTTAGATGAAAAATTAACTACTTATGGCTTAAATGAAAAGTTTACGTATTTAGCTCCCGGTTCAGATTCATCCATCGTAGCTGACTTAGCTAGTGCATATAAAAAAGGTGAACCATGGGTTGGTTATTACTGGTCCCCTACTTGGGTCACTGCAACGTATGACTTAACGCTTTTAGAAGACGAGCCGTTTGATCAAGAGGCTTGGGATAAAGATAAATCTGGTGAATTCCCTCCTAATGATGTCTACGTCAGTGTCCATAAAGATTTGAAAACACAAGCTCCTGAGGTAGTTGAGTTCCTCAGCCATTACAAAACTAGCAGTGCATTGACAGAAGAAGCATTAGAGTATATGGGTGAAAATGAAGCTAGTCCAGAAGATACTGCAAAATGGTTTATGAAAGAACATGAAGATCTTTGGACTTCATGGGTACCTGAAGATGTTGCTGAGAAAGTAAAAGCAGCTCTGTAATACATTTTAGAATTTCAGGGGTGGACGCTTTCCGCTCCACTCCTTTTCAATTGTACTAACACTAAAAGTAGAGAAAGAGAGGGACAAGCTAGTACGTCCTAGCTTACTGCCTATGAATGAATTTCCTAACGTCAGAATACCTATAGGAGATTATGTGGAAAAGTTTATTGATTTTCTTGCAATGAACTTTGGCTGGCTATTTGATTTCATCTTCACTATTGCATCCACTACAATCCGAACTATTGAAACAGCTTTACTCGCTACACCTTGGTGGGCTATCATGATTGTGGTTTTCCTCCTTGGTTGGTATTTAAATTCCATTTTTAACGGCCTACTGTTTGCCGTCTTTATCTTTTTAATTGGTTCCTTCAATTTATGGGAAGATACGATGACAACAGTGGCGATCATCGTAATATCTGTCGTACTATCCCTTGCAATTGGTATTCCAGTCGGCATATTGATGGCGTTTAGCAAAACATTTTCCATCATCATGCGTCCTCTATTAGATGCCATGCAGACGATGCCTACATTCGTTTACTTGATACCTGTAATATTCTTCTTCCCCCTTGGGAATGTTCCCGCAATTATTGCAACAATCATTTACGCGTTACCACCAGTTATCCGTCTAACAGAACTTGGTATACGAAACGTTGATTCTGAAGTGATTGAGTCAGCGGAATCATTTGGATCTTCTCGAAACCAAATGTTAGTGAAAGTACAATTACCACAAGCATTACCTACTATGATGGCAGGTATTAATCAAACCACGATGATGGCTTTATCAATGGCTGTCGTTGGTTCCATGGTTGGTGCTCACGGATTAGGTGAACGCGTACTATTCTCAATCAACCAAATCAATATATCATTAGGGTTTGAAGCAGGTATCAGTATTGTATTCTTAGCGATTATTATTGACCGTTTAACAAATGGAGTGGCAGACCGCCTACAAAATACAGGGAGGAGATCAGCATGACCGTTAAACTTAAAGTAGAAAATGTCACCAAGATCTTTGGTCCTCGCCCTAAGAAAGTCATTCCTATGATTGAAAAAGGAGCTTCTAAGAGGGAAATCCTCGAAAAAACTGGACATACAGTAGGTGTCTATAACGCCAATATGGAAATCATGGAAGGTGAAACCTTCGTAATTATGGGACTATCCGGAAGTGGTAAATCGACACTTATCCGCTGCTTCAATTTATTGAACAAGCCTACGTCAGGTGCAATTTATGTAGATGGTGAGAATATTGTCAAATATAATAAAGAGCAGTTAAAATTTTTCCGTCAGAAGAAAATCGCAATGGTCTTCCAGCACTTTGGTTTATTTAGTCATAGAACGGTTATTGAGAACATTGAATACGGTCTGGAAATTCGTGGTTTATCGAAAAGTGAACGTCGTAATATCGCACAAAAACATATCGAGACGGTTGGTCTAAAAGGGTATGAAAACCAATATCCCGATGAATTATCAGGAGGGATGCGTCAACGTGTAGGGATTGCCCGTGCGTTGACGAATGATCCAGATATTTTGTTGATGGATGAGCCGTTCAGTGCGCTTGACCCACTCATACGGAGAGAAATGCAAATGGAACTTCTAGATATCCAGACACGCCTTCAAAAAACCATCATCTTCATCACACACGATGTCAACGAGGCATTCCGTATCGGTGATCGTGTGGCAGTTATGAAAGATGGTCACGTAGAGCAAATCGGTACTCCGGAAGAGTTATTAGAAACACCAGCAAACGACTATATTATTGACTTCACTCGTGAAATTGATCGTTCGAAAGTGTTACAAGCAATGAATATCATGTCAAAACCATTAAGTGTCATGAATGGAAAAGATGGTTTGCATGTCGCGATTAAGAATATGGAGGAGCACGGGATTTCCAGTGTCTTCATCACGAATCGAGAACGACAGTTGCTTGGATTGGTAACAATAGATGGTGCGATCGAAGGCGTAAAAAAGAAGAAAACGTTGGAAGAAGTGATGACAACCGATGTATTGACTGCTACTCCGGAGGAATATGTTCAGGATATTATTCCGCGTGTCTTGGATTCTAAATATCCACTTGTTGTCATAGATGAAACGAACCGAATTGAAGGGATTATTTTACGAGTTCATGTACTTTCAAGCATTATTAGCAACTCCGCTAATGATGAAGAGGAAGGCGAAGAAATACTCGATCAATCCATTGAAACAGTTGAAGTAACTGAATAACAAAAAAAGGGAAGAATGAGCACCGCTGCTCACTCTTCCCTTTTTGATTAACTTTTTCCCGAAACACCGGCACTTTCAAAGGTAGCCATTTCATTGACCATCAGAACAGCCGATTGGATGATACTGAATGCAACTGCTGCGCCTGTTCCTTCTCCTAGTCGCATGGACAAAGATAAAATAGGTTCCTTTTCTAAGTATTGAAATGCCTTTTGATGCCCTGGTTCCATCGATTGATGGCCAAGCAACATATATCCAGCCGCACCTTTGCTCATAGTCTCCGCCACGCAAGCTGCCGCAGTCGAGATAAATCCATCTAAGATGATCGGGATACGTTTAGAAGCTGCCGCCAGCATTGCACCTACCATTGCAGCTAATTCTAGACCGCCAACCTTACGTAGCACGTCAAAGCCGTCAGAAGGATTAGGCTCATGAAGAGCTAGCGCCTCTCGAACTACTTTAATTTTATGAAGATGTTGATCAGCCGATATTCCTGTTCCATAACCAACCAACTCTGCCGGATCTAATTCTGTAATGGCCGCCACTACAGCACTGCTTGTCGTAGTATTACCGATTCCTACTTCCCCTACTACTAAGAAGTCAACACCTTTTTCAAATAACGCAAGTGCTTCTTCAAAGCCAATCTCCAACGCTTTTTCCACTTCTAGCTGAGTCATCGCCTCGGTACGTAGAAAATTTTCCGAACCTTGACGAATCTTCCGGTCCTTCACTGGTTCAGAAAAGGATTCTCCGATCACACCTACATCAACCAAAGAAAATTCCGCTTGTTGCTGTCTGCTGAATACATTGATTGCCGCACCGCCTACCGCCATATTCTGTACCATTTGACGTGTGACTAGTTGAGGAAATGCAGAAATCCCTTCTTCCACAATTCCATGATCTGCTGCGAATACCAGTACACCTAATTGATTGATGCTAGGATGTTTCCGACCTTGTATCTCAGCTAATGTAATCACGATATCTTCAAGTTTCCCTAAACTTCCGATAGGTTTCGTCAACGTGTCTACGAATGACTTCGCTTCCACTCCTGCGGATACATCCAAAGCAGGGATAGTATAATCTTTCAAAAGATGACCTTCTTTCTCTTTATAAACAAATATTCATCAAGTTTCTCTTATAAGTATATCAGTAGTCGATAATGAGTATCCAATTAAATATCCAGCATGCAAATAATGTCGTTTAAAGGTATACTATAACTAGCGGACATGTCATACATTACGCTAGTTACATTACTATCAGAAAAGGGGCGATCCACATGATTAGTGAAAAATTAGCACAAGCTTTAAACGTACAAATGAATAATGAATTTGCCGCAGCACAAACCTACTTATCCATGGCTTCTTACTGTGAATATCGCAATTACAGCGGATTCGCGCACTTCTTTCTACAGCAAGTAGAAGAAGAGCGGTATCACGCAATGAAAATCTATTCTTATTTAAATGATCGTGGGATCCGAGCGATTATTACAGAAACACCTGCTCCAGCTACTTCTTTTGATAACTTGGTACACACATTTGAAGTGGCATTATTACAAGAAAAAGAAGTAACAAAATCATTCTATCAAATCATGGATATGGCATGGGAAGAAAAAGAGCACGCAACGATTTCTTTCCTGAATTGGTTCCTTGACGAGCAAGTCGAAGAAGAAGCAACGTTCGATAGACATATCGAGTATTTGAAACGTATCCGTGAAGATAAGAACGCATTGTTCATTTACGAGAAAGAACTTTCCACACGTTCATTCGAAGCCGAATAAAAAAACAGGCAAGCTAGCGGTCCGCAGACCTCTTGCTTGCCTGTTCTATTTCAGTGATACGCTTCAAACACGTTTCACATACACATCGTTTATGCAGTTGGTCTGCTGGTATTTGTCGAAACACTTCTTCAATAAAAATCTTCTTGGTACACCAGCAATGTTCGTCACTCTCCATTGCATTACCGCACAGATTATCCCCTTGGCAAATCGGACATGTGTATTTCATATATTCCCCTCTCTACAATCGATGCTTGTCTAGCTCGGCTGTATTTTTCTTCTCTAATTGCTCTACCCGATCTTCCAATTCTTTATTTCGTTTCATACTTTCCATCGAATACAAACCAGCTAGTAAAGCGACCACAAATGTTGCGTAGTTAAACCACTCCATACATCCCGCCCCTTTTTTACTTTTGTTTTTTTAAAAATATCTCATATACTTTTTTCAATGTGTCTGGTGTGAGTTCCATATTATTTTCATACATGTATTTCACTGCATATCCTAGCGCAACTGTCATAGAACCTGCGACACTTGCAGCGACGACCATTCCTGCACCTGGAATTACTTTAATGATTTGACGGAAAGCTGTTTTTCCGACATTTCCTACGATCGTTGCAATAATCAATTCTTTGGCATGGTCTTTCGTAATCGGCTTGCCATATAATGTCGACAACTTCAACATGAGTCCCACTTGCAATGTTGTCAATGGTATAAAATCAGCTCCCGGAATGGGAACCGCTCCAATAGTAGCGGCTGACGCACCAGCCGCGAGAATCCATCGTTTGGCAATAGACGACTTATCCGCCATATTTGCTGCGAGTAATAGATCTTTATTTGCATCTTTTAATTGCTGTAGGATCTCTCTTTGTAAGAATTCCATTTGCTCTCCTGTCTTCGAAGAGATCGGAATAACCGGGTAAGCAAACCCAGTATGCTCCAAAACATAGTTCACTAAACTCAGAACATCATCCGCTGCATCTATTTTATTGAGCACAAGAATGATTTTCTTGTTGAGCGTGGCAATCTTATTTAATGACTTTAGTTCCGTATCTGACAACACCGTACCCGCTGCATTTAGGAAGAATAGAATCACATCTGCTTGATTATAAAATTTCAGTGTTTCATTTGAATGTTCTTGATAGATATCATCAAGACCCGGTGTATCAACAAAAAGTATATTATCTGTGTAATAAAATTTCTTAACTTCCTTCGTTTCTCCCGGTTGCGCTCCCACTTCCGCTACATCTTTTTGCATTAGACGGTTCAGTGTTGATGACTTTCCTGCATTAACGTCCCCGATCATTGCAATAAGAATTTCTTTTTTTAATTGCTCATTGATGAGATCTGATTCTTCTTTAAAAACTTTATCGAATGATTCATCTGACATAAAATTTGGAGTTTTCATTATAGCACTTCCCTCTGTTAAATTTGATTATTCAGATTACCCTATTGTAAAAAAGAGCATCAGTCATTCATCCTCTTTTGACTGATGCCCTACACTATTTATCTGATTATTTAATAATAAGGTGAAATCAAGATATACACAAGTACCCCGGTGAAACTAACATATAACCAAATAGGCATCGTCCATCGTGCAATTTTGCGGTGACGCGGGATCTCCATATTCCATGCTCTTGCTACACTTGTTAGCGCTAACGGAACGATTGCAGCAGCTAATACGATGTGTGAAAACAGGATGAAGTAATAGAATCCAGCCAAGAAACCACTACCGCCAAATGGTGTAGACTCTGATAAAAAGTGATAGGCGACATACGTCACTAAAAATAAAGCGGTTGTGCCAAATGCTGCATAGATAAAGCGTTCATGTAGTTTGATATTCTTCTTCAAGATTGCGACTAATGCACATACAAGAAAAACAAACGTGAAACTGTTAAAAATGGCATTTAATAAAGGTAAAATCGTAATATCGAATGCTGTGAAATTCTCTACGCCTGGCATACCTGCCAAGATGCCAATCGCACCGATGAGAATGACCGAGATAATGATAATCGCCGGACGGTAATTCCGTTTTTTGAAATTTGCGGGCGGTGTTGTTTGATTTGTATAATTCATCTAGTTACACTCCTAATTCTATATTGATAACTACCCTATATCGTACCATACGTAACACGTTATGCAGGTCAAATTTGTGTCGACTTTTGAAATTGCTCATCTGATTTTTCTCTGAATTCATCAATAACTTTTATAAACTTAGCAATAGTCGGTGTCAAATAGGAATCCGCACGTCGTACAAAAACCGTTTTAATTTGACTGTATTTTGGTGGTAGATGATAGCAATAGACTGATCCTCGATCTAGAAGATGAGTAACAGTTGATCTCGGAACGAATGTAACACCTAATCCTGCTGCCACACTGCCAAGAATCGTCTCCAATGTTCCGAACTCCATCATTTTCGTCGGCTTAAACCGCTCATCTTCGAGCCACAACTCTAAACGTGCCCGATAGCCACACCCCTTTCTGAAACAAAGAATTGGCTCATCTTTAATATCTTCTATAGATTGAAACGGTTTACTTGAAAGTAACACGAGTTCTTCTTCGAGCACATCATGTACAGCTAGGTCGGGATGCGCCGTTCCTTCCGATATAAAAGCTCCGTCGAGTTGATGGTTTAGAACCTTAAACTGCAATCCTTCAGTTACACCTGTCAATAGTGAAATATCGACTTGCTTATATTTATTATTATATCTCGATAGAATAATCGGTAATTTGATGACGGTTTCTACCGACCCTAGCTCAAGCTTTCCTGAAGGCTCTTTGTCATTCTGCACGACTTTTCTCATTTCATTGGTTAGTGATAATATCTTCTCGCTGTAAATCAGAAGTCGTTTCCCCTCTGGTGTCAAGATCATTCCTCGATTATGTCGGTTAAATAATGGTGTCTTTAACTCCGCTTCGAGCTTTTGTATTCGGGACGTAATATTTGACTGTACATAGCGTAATTCTTTAGCAGCCGCTGTGATAGTTCCTTTCTCTGCGACCATCTGAAATATCTCTAAGTCTTTAAATTCCATAGTTACCCTCCTAGTCAAATTCTCTTACTTACATGATATCAATAAAATTGATAGTAGTCATCACTATTATTCGTTTTACGTGATGTCTAATCTAGTGTTTACTAGAGATAGTACTTCTAGGAGGTTAGGTCCGTTGAAAAACAAAATTATCTGGGGAGCGTTTCTGTGCTTTATAGCTAGTGTTTCATGGGGGGCGATGTTCCCAGTTGCCAATAGTGCATTCAAAAATATCGACCCGTTTTATTTCACATTAATTCGTTATGTCTCAGTTACACTTCTGCTTGTCGCAATATTATGGTTTAAAGAAGGCTTGCAAGCTTTTCACTTTGAAAAAAAGGGTTTATCTCTTTGGTTCTTCGGTACGATGGCATTTGTTGTTTATAACCTCTTTATTTTCTGGGGACAAGATCTAATGGGACAACCCGGGACTATGGTAGCGTCTATTTCAGAAGCCATGATGCCAATGATTTCTATTGTCATTGTATGGATGATTAGTAGACATAAACCACATGGTTTCACGCTCACTTGTGTGTTTACTGCATTTGTCGGTGTCATGCTTGTGATCACAAAAGGTGATTTACGTACGTTCTTGACAGCAACAGATGACATTGTCCCTTCATTACTAATCTTCATTGCAGTAATCGGCTGGGTGATTTATACGATGGGTGGAAATCGATTTAGTGAATGGTCAGCATTACGTTATTCTACGTTGAGCTGTTTACTTGGCACATTAACTGCTTGTATAGTGGTATTTTTCGTAACATGGACAGGTTATATTTCTGTCCCCACTATGGAAACATTGCAAGTGGTAACACCACATATGTTGTTTATGATTATTTTTCCAGGTGTGATTGCATTAGTAGGTTGGAATGTTGGCGTACGAATTTTGTCTCCATTGAACGGTTTATTGTTTATTAATTTTGTGCCGGTGACCACATTAGTGATTTCATATATACAAGGATATCAATTAACGATTTTCGATTACATTGGTACGGTATTTATTATTGCAGCGCTGTTAGGAAATAATATATTTCTCCGTATACAACAGAAGCGCAAAGATGAAGCGCGTCAATATAAAAAACATACTATACAGCCTAGTGTTTAATTCAAAGTTAGAGATCCACTATAATTAAATGAACAAAAAAACAAAGACATATTCCAAATTCTTGGATTGTGTCTTTGTTTTTAAATGGCTGATTTTCCATTTGCACTATAGATGAAAGATTAGAATGTGAAGCGGTGGACGATACGACTTAACGCTGTTGCTTCGTCTGTTAGTTTGCTGGCATCACTTGCCAACTGCTGGATTCCCTCTACTTGTTCATCCATACCAGCTACTGTTTGGATGACACTATCTGTAAATTGTTCAGATATCATAGTAATTTGCTCGATAATTTTTTCGATTTGCTCACCGTCTTTAATTAATTCTTCCGCGTGAAGGCTATTGCTTGTGACAGCTGATTTTGTATCAATCACAGCGTCATTCATATAGAGAATGGATTGTCCGGCTATTTTGACGATTTCCACGCCTTCTTCAATAGTATCCGCATTCGATTCTACATGTTGTACGGCAATTTTCACTTCGTTATTTGTTTGTTCTAGTGTTCGCACAACATCATTTGCGAATGCATTCGTTTCTTCTGCCAGTTTACGAACTTCGTTTGCTACGACTGAGAATCCGTTCCCCGCTTCTCCTGCCCGCGCCGCTTCAATAGAGGCATTGAGTGCTAATAAGTTCGTTTGTTCAGCGATTTTTGTAATGAGAGAAACTTTTTGTATGACTTGGTTGATATCCTCTGCGACCTGCATAATTTTTTGTGAAGACATGTGAACTGCTTCATTGATCTGCCGCATCTTTTCTTCTGTTTCTTCAATTGCCTGACTACCTTGTGTTGCAGCAGTCAACGCATGTTCAGATTTGGAAAGTGTTTGTTGTATGCGTAATTCCATTTCTCGAATTCCCGCCATCATCGTCTGGACCATAGCGTTGGCAGATTGTAATGAAGATAATTGTTGCTCTGTTCCACTTTGGAAGTTTTGCATAGTTTCGCCATATGAAGTGAAGACATGTGATAATCGACCCGCTTCGGAAGCCTGCACTTCACTAATTCGATCCACGATTTCAGAGGAGCGATCGAGTTCTGTGACGATATTCTTTGTACCGATAACGATTTTATTAATTTCGAAACCAATTTGATTAAACTCAGATCTGGATCTTTCGGTTACTTCGGCTGTTAGATCACCAGATGAAATTTTCCTCGTGACTTTACGCCAAGACCGTACACCTTTCATGACTATGTTATAGAGACCAGTTGTGAAAATGCCTGAAAGAAGTAAAGACATACTAACGAATGCTACGCTCTGTTGGATAGGTAAATCAAATATATATGCAAGTACTCCCATCGCCAAAGCTGGCAATACAACAGATAAAGTCGCTCCATAAAGAATGTATTTCTGATGATTTATTCGACCTAATCGCAACGTGAATTGCTTGCTTCCAACTTGAATGATTGGCATGGATGCATCAATAAGTCGCTCACCGGATTTTCTTTCATACACTTGCAGTAACGGCTTGGTTGTATTAGCAGCACACAAGCCAATGGCATCGGAAAATACTGTGCCTTCCCATAACCGATTAGTATGGATATAGCTCCGACCCATTTCATCCACAATGACAAAGTATTCATCCTCTTCAAGCTGTTCGTCTAATATTTGATGAAGAACTTGATAATTCAAAGTAAATGATTGTTCATTTTCTATTAATGGCTGAATGCGCTTTGTAACCCGTTCTACTTTTCTAAGAGCATTCCGTGCAGAAGATGTTCTCAAAAGCTTTTCCAATAATTTCACCTCTTTAGGTTCTTTTATACTATATAATTAATATACCATGAAATGTGAGAAAGGTCACAATATTTTCCGCTGAACATTCATCAATCAGAACACTCAGGAATTCAAACTATCAGACATTTAGCTAACGGTAAAACTTACTTACTGATACTGCCAATTGCTACCGCTTTACCGTTTCCTACTGCCAACGCTATATATCGAACTTCTTTATCATTTAATTCTGCGATAATTTCCATGGAAGGCTTGCCGATACGCACTTTCGCAAAGTATTTCACAGCTTTACCTTACAACATATTTTTACTTTTTTTAATCGCTCGTAGACCCACTTCCTGTAGTGTTTGTTGAACATTCAATAATACTATTTCCTCATCGTATAACTTCGCTCATTTAACGAATGATCTATTACTTTGCATCCCGTATTTGATCCATCTACAGGCACGATATTCTTCATAATTGTTCCTCCTGTATTGTTCATAAAGTGCTTAAAAATTCTATGTGGACATCCTACTTTACTCATTCAATTTTTACAGTAGAATCCCTCTTTATCCTGATTATTAAAGTCGAGTCAATTGATTTATCTTTAATTAGCTTTTACACTTTCAACACATTAAATAAAAATATACAGGGAGGAATCTGTATGAAAAAATCGTGGCTTTTACCTGCACTCGCTGTATTTTTGGTTGCATGTAGTACTGATGAGGAAACAAAACCTGTAGCAAACGAGGACAACCCGGTTGATTTAATAGAGCCTGAGGAGGAACTAGCAGATCCTGAAGTTAATGAATCTGCTGGCACTGAAACACCCCCAGAAGATGTGCCTAGTGAAGAACCGAATGCTTCGTACAAACCTTCTAATTCCAACTTGTTAGGACATGAAGAAGCCGAGGTATTGGCAGAGCATATTCCGATGGACGAGTTAACAGCTCAAGTGAAAGTGGATAATCAAAATAAACGCATCATTCTTTTTGAAAATGAAAGCGGACAAAAAGTATACAAGAGTATTTTCATCAAAGACAATCTCCATTTAAAAGTTATTGATTTAAATAGTGATAATGTATTGTATGAAGGAAATTTGTAAAACAGATGAAAAAGCGCACAGACATCATTGTCTGTGCGCTTTTTTCATTTTACATATCTTCTAGCTGAAACATATTCTGATTTATACGGTTCCGCAGTCATCGGGATGATCTCTACAGTACGTTTAGGATTAGGTGCGTGAATCATTTGACCGTTCCCTGCGTACATCGCTACATGATGTATAGTTCCTTTACCTTTATTATAGGCAAAGAACAGTAAGTCACCCGGTTGTAAATCTTTCTTCTGTATCAATGTTCCATTTAGTGCTTGCACGGATGCATCACGTGGTATATCAATACCATGCTGACGATAGACAGAGTAAGTGAATCCAGAACAATCCAAGCCAAATCCCGAAGTTCCTGCCCATAGATACGTTAATCCATCAAAGAGCTTGGCTGTGTCCATGATTTGCTGTGTGGTAGGCTTTGGCATGACTCCGTCCGCCCCTACTATCTTCACTGCACTTCTATCAACGTACTTCACCCCGTCAGCAGGTGTCTGGACAGCAAGTTTATTATCCATGATATCAATAATAGGCAATATCGTGTTGAAACTGATGGAACGAAAAGGTTGCTTGCCATTTTCATCAATTGTAAGTGCGGCTGATTTCGTCGTTACCATGGCTGTGTCGCATGTTGCATAGTTAGGATATACTGTCGTTAAATGATTTTTCAGCATCCATCCCGGGTAACCTGCTGCGTTTTTAGGAGAGCTTTGATCTATTACTGCCACTTGAACCCAGTCACCTTTTGTCTGCAGGACTTTTACTGTTTGACCATATAGTGCTTGAGTTTCTAATTTACCTACTAACCATTGTTTTTCACGCAAACTCATCGCAGCAACCCACTTCGTAATATCAGGCAATTTGTTTGTGGCATAAGCATCCACTGTTCGCGATTTTCCTGGCTCTTTCCAAAGTGTTGTAACAGGAACATTGACAGTTTGCACTGGTGTGTTATTCGGCTTATAACAAGCAGGTTGCTCTCTAAAGTCAGGCTCAAGAATTCGTGCAAGAAATACTGCAAAGTGTCCACGTGTTAATGTTTGATTGGGCTTAAATGTGTTATCTAAATAGCCTGTTGTAATGGCATTTACAGATAACTTTTGTATGTCAGATAAACCCCAGTACGTTGCAGGCACGTCACGGAATCGATACGTGGATTTGCCTGTCAGATCGAATGCGCGAACGAATACCGCTGCCATTTGCCCACGTTTCAAATTGCCATACGGTTGAAATTCATTTTTCTCGTTCCCCATAAAAATACCTTCATCGACCATGGTGGCGATGAGTGCGTAATGCGGATGGGACAGCTTTACGTCTGACAGATTTGCATCAGGTCTATTATCTACAGAGATTTTCAGTGCGCGTTGGATCATTCCTGAAGCTTCGAGGCGTGTGATCGGTTCGTTTACACGGTATTTGGCAGTTGGTTTTTCTATGATAATATCTTTTTCAACTAGATATCGTATTTCATCAGCGGCTGAGTGCTGAGGAAGTACGTCTTGGAAGACGGCGGCAAGTGAGTTAGTCGGTATTGCAAATAGGACTAGCATCGTCGTTAGCACTAATGCACATATCTGTTTCAAGTTTAGGACACTTCCATTCTCTTAGGTTGTTTTGCCTTAACTATACCTGAGCAATAATTCTTTGTATAGAAAGAATTCAAAAAAAGGCGATAGCTTTCTTTTAAAAAACTGTAAGAATAAGTGTAATGGAGAAGTGTAGCCGGTAAGGGGCTGTGAGTTACCATTCCAAGATGACGCTTTCCCAAGAGTGTGGCTTGATCCTTCTCGTCCGCTCTGTTCTACACTCCCTACGAAGCGTGTGGTTATTACGGTTTGTCGTTCATTGAATGTTGGATGGTAATTAATTTAGTACTTGAGTTTACACCCGACCTAAACTCGAACTTAAACCTATGTAAAAAAGAGATCTCCCTTGAAGTTTTTAGACTTCAGGGAGATCTTTTGTTAATTGAATAGCAGTTCGCAGACTACTTTAATTCATATTGTTATTACGTTAATATTTTCTTTAAAATCGCTACCGCTTGGTCGATTTCTTCTTTTGAAACTGTCAGTGGTGGTAACAGACGGATGACATTCGTTCCAGCAGGTACTAGGAGCAAGCCTTGTTTTTCGGCCTCTTGGATGTATGAACCAACCTCATTATTTGAATGAATTCCAACTAGTAATCCATTACCGCGAATTGAATATTTATCTTTAGGTAATTCTGATTGGAGTTGTTGCTTCAGATACGTAGACTTTTCTTGTACATCCTTTAAGAAAGCAGGATCAAACACATGATCAACTACTGTTTGGGCAACTGAGACCGCTAATGGATTTCCGCCAAATGTTGTACCGTGTGTGCCGGGTCCGAATGTATTGAACAACTCTTCGCTAGCTAGCAATGCTCCAATCGGGAACCCGCCACCAAGACCTTTAGCAAGTGATACGATATTTGGTTTTAGTGCAGTCTGCTCGTAGGCATAGCGAGTTCCTGTACGTCCAATGCCTGTCTGTACTTCGTCGATAATGAGGAGAATATTGTATTCATTACATGCAGCCATAACTGCTTCAGCGAAAGCGGGTTCAATGGAGTTGACTCCACCTTCCGCCTGGATGACTTCTAACATGATGGCAGCGACATGATCGTTCGTCGCTTGTTTCAAAGCCTCAACATCATTAAATGGCAAGGCTTCAAAACTTTCTAGCATCGGACCGAACCCTTTTTGGATTTTATCCTGACCGGTAGCGGCCATTGCGCCAAAGGTCCGCCCGTGAAATGACTGTTTGAACGATAAGATATGATGTTTTCCTGTATGTTTACGTGCTAGTTTAATTGCAGCTTCATTCGCTTCGGCTCCACTGTTACAAAATAACGCATACGACAAATCCGTATTTCTTGTCAATGATTCAGCAAGTTTTTCTTGTTCTGGGCTTTCGAATAAATTTGAAATATGCCATAGCTTTTCGCTTTGTTCTTGCAATGCTTTAACGATCGCGGGATGAGCATGTCCTAAACTGACGACTGCGATACCGCTAGTAAAGTCTAAGTAGTCCTTCCCTTTATCGTCTGTCACTACGGTACCTTGGCCTTTAACGAGATGCACCGCACGTCTTGCATAGTTATTGAATAAATACGTCACACAATTGCCTCCTCATTGGTAATGACCGTTCCTTTTAGTTTTTGACAGACAATCTGTACAGAGGGAATCCCCGCTTCTAGACAATCGATGGCCGCCATTACTTTCGGAATCATTCCTCCGTAGATATCATCTGTTTTAATCCAGCTATAAATAGCTTGGGGTCCCGCTTCCGCTTGGGGCTGATCTTGAATCCTGATTCCAGATGTATCTGTCACTAATAATAAACTTTCTGCCTTCACAGCTAATGCAATTCGACTCGCGACTGTATCCGCATTAACGTTCAATGGTTCTCCAGATGCGGTTGCACCAATACAAGAAATAACAGGAATAATTCCGGCATCTAGTAGCGCATCCAGGACTTCTGTTTTAACTGTTTTTATTTCTCCCACATAACCATACGTTTCAAAGTCAAGTACATCACATGTAAATAAGTTCGCATCGAATCCACTTAATCCAATCGCCTTGATTCCTTCATGATTAAAGCGATGTACGAGCGTTGGATTTACTTGACCAATCATGATCGACTGGATGATACCAATTGCTTCAGCAGACGTAACACGGAATCCTTTAACTACAGTCGAAGTGACGTCTTGATTTTCAAGCTCTTGATTAATATTCGGTCCTCCGCCATGAACAATAATTACTTGAACACCATCTTGCTGTAACTTTTTCACACCTTGAAAAAAATTATCACCTAACTCGTCTAGCATACTGCCACCTAGTTTAATAACCTGTCGTTTACGTGCGGTATGTTGCGTTGATTTGGACGTAGTCATAAGTAAGATCGCACCCCCATGCCATTCCTTGACCAGCTCCCTGGTTTAATTCTATTGCGAATTTCACTTCATGTTGTTTTAGGTAGATCAACAGTTTTTCTTCTGAAAACGGAATGGGTTCCCCGCCTTCTACTACTACTGTGTCGCCGATATAGATTTTGATATCTTCAGGATCTATTGTGGCGCCGCTATATCCGACTGCCGCAATAATTCTCCCCCAATTGGCGTCACAGCCAAATACTGCCGTCTTGACAAGTGGTGAGCCGACAACAGATTTCGCAATTTGACGCGCTTGTTCATCCGAAACTGCACCTGTAACTTTCGCTTCGATTAATTTAGTAGCACCTTCTCCGTCTTTAGCAATCATTTTTGCCAAATCACGTGACACAGCATGCAATGCATCGACGAAAGATTGCCATTCGGGATGATCTGGAGTTAATGAATGGTTACCCGCAAGTCCGTTTGCCATAACGAGTACCATATCATTCGTTGATGTATCTCCATCTACCGTAATGGAGTTGAATGTTACATCCGTAATTTCTTTTAGTGCGGTTTGTAAATGTGCAGACTCGATATTGGCATCGGTTGTAATGAAGCCCAGCATCGTCGCCATATTCGGTTCAATCATTCCGGAACCTTTTGCAACACCCGCTACTACTATTTCACGATCATCAATCACCGTTGCATATGCAGTATTTTTCGTTACGGTATCTGTTGTTAAAATTGCTTGGGAAAATTGAATGGATCCTTCCAATGTGTCTATCGGTTGTAACTTTTCAATACCTGATAGTAAAGGTCCCATATTCATTTGTTCGCCGATCACACCTGTTGAGGCAATTCCAACAAGATTGGAATCGATTCCTAAGTGCTCTGCAGTTTTTTGCTGCATAGTCATTGCATCTTGCATGCCTTGTTTTCCTGTACATGCATTTGCGTTACCAGAGTTAATGACGATTGCCTGCATTTTTTGCGTTTCATAAACTACTTTTTTTGTGACTTGAAGTGGAGCTGCTTGGATTACATTCGTTGTGAAGACACCCGCAACACTCGCTGGCACTTCGCTAACTAATAGAGCCAAATCATTTTTCTTATGTTTTAGCCCACAGTGAATGCCGACTGCCTTGAACCCTTTTGGTGAGATAATATTTTTACGCGAGATGCGCTTCATACTTTCGATAGTTTCCATAGTAGTGCTCCCCTCAATTCTTGTGTTCCAATTAATAGTTTAAATCCATAATGGAATGATATCGATTCCCGTTTTTTCATTTAGACCATATTGGATATTCATATTTTGTATAGCTTGTCCTGCGGCACCTTTCACCACATTATCAATGACTGCTATAATCGTTGCTTGATTTGTTCGTGGATCTACTTTGACATGTATATCGCAATAATTAGAGCCATATACCTGTTTTGTACTGATTCTTTGCACATCTGTCAAAATCCGAACAAACGGACTGTCTTTATATGTTTCTTGCAAGCAATTTATCAGCTGTTCTTGCGTTACTTGTCCATTTACTTTCGCATAGCTCGTCGTCATGATACCTCTTGTCATGGGAACCAGATGCGTAGTGAACGTAATGGGTTCAGGCTGATCAGCAAATGCATTCATTGCTTGTTCAATTTCTGGTATATGCTGATGCTGATGAATCTTATATATAGAGAAATTTTCATTCGTTTCACTGAAATGAGTCGCTTGGCTCGGCTTATTGCCTGCACCAGATACACCACTTTTTGCATCGATAATTAATCGGCTACCGTCAATCAGTTTATTTTTCAATAACGGAAGTAAAGATAGTAGAACTGCTGTCGGGTAACACCCTGGATTCGCAATGATTTCCGCATCAGCAATATGCTGCTTATTCCATTCAGGGAGTCCATATACACTTTTCTCCAAGTGTTCAAGTGGCGGTGCATCTTTTTGATACCACTGTTCAAAAGTTGCTTGATCTTTCAGTCTAAAATCTCCCGAGAGGTCAATTAATTTAGCACCTGCGCCTACTAATGAAGGTAGTAATTTAGTGGTAACGCCAGCCGGTGTACTGAAAAACACTGTATCCAACTTGCTAATATGTTCAGGTTCTATAGCCTTCATCGGCTGATCGTGAATATTCACGAGATGTGGATACTTTTGGGAAAAGATCGCCCCCACTTCTGAGGAAGTGTATAAATCAATCTGTTCAATTTCCGGATGGTTTTGTAGTAACCGTATCAATTCTAGGCCACCATATCCAGACGCTCCTACGATTCCAACCTTCAACGCCATCACCTCTTTATTCATTAAACACAAGTATACGTATGTATAATTATAAAGTCAACTGTATTTTTATTTATTAACAGTCAATTTATAAATTCTCTTTCTGTTCTTATTAAAAAGGGCTTATAGAAATGCTATAACTTCCCCTTCACTATATGTTATTATTATGGAGGGTATAATATGATCAAATGAAGAATAAACTTTCAGGAGGCTATTATGGTAGATTTATTAAAACTATCCGGTAAAAACATTGTGATTATGGGTGTTGCAAATGAACGTAGTATTGGTTGGGGAGTAGCAAAAGCATTATTCTCAGTCGGTGCGAATGTCATTTTCACATACCGTAAAGATCGCTCTCGTGATAAATTAGAAAAAGCATTAGCTAAAAGTGAATTTACAGCCACACAAATTGTACAATGTGATGTAAATAGTGATGAAAGTATCGAGCAGGCTTTCAAAGCGATTGGCGAGCATGTTGGTGTTATTCATGGAGTAGTCCACTCCATCGCATTTGCACATCAACAAGATTTGCATAATCCTTTCGTGGAAACGACTCGTGAAGGATATGCATTCGCACAAGATTCCAGTGCATATTCATTGGTGGCAGCAGCACGTGAAGCCCGTCATTACATGACAGAAGGTGGAGCAATTATTACGATGAGTTATTTAGGAGCAGAACGAGTTCTTGAAGGCTATAATGTAATGGGTGTTGCAAAAGCAGCTCTTGAAGCTTCTGTACGCTACTTGGCATCAGAGCTAGGTGAAAAAAATATTCGCGTCAATGCGATTTCTGCCGGTGCGGTTCGTACATTGTCCGCAAAAGGTGTTCCTTCCTTTAATACAATCCTCAGTCAAATTGAGGAACGTGCGCCATTAAAACGTAACGTCATGCCTGAAGAAGTCTCGGATATGACGGTGGCGATGCTAAGTAATTTATCGAGTGGTGTGACAGGTGAAGTCATCTATGTAGATGCCGGCTACCACATTATGGGATAATCTTATGAAGGATTCTCTTAGGAGAATCCTTTTTCATGGGCACTTTCCATTAACATGCAATTAATTATCGAAATACATACACTTTTCAAAGTACCTCAGGAGGAATTCCAAATGAATAGATTTACAAAACTCGATACGTTCAAACTAGGGCTGACGATGTTTGCCCTCTTTTTCGGTGCAGGAAATATGATTTTCCCACCACTACTTGGTCAACTAGCAGGAACGCAAACATGGATTACGCTGGCCGGTTTTTTAATAACAGGAGTGGGTCTTCCCTATCTTGGCATAATTGCAGTAACTATGAGTGGTAATCAATTAAGCGATTTAGCCGGAAGAGCATCACCTTTATTCGCTATGATATTTCCATTCGTTATATATTTAGCACTTGGACCGTTTTTCGGTGTTCCGCGTACAGCGACTGTTTCATTTGAAATTGCCGTTTCTCCATTTGTGCCGGATTCGTATGCTAGGTTAGCATTGGCGCTGTTTTCCATTCTATTTTTTGCAGTGACGATTTGGCTGTCATTTAAGCCGAATAAAATAGTCGATCGTTTCGGTAGTATTTTAACTCCCATATTGCTAGCTATCGTAACGCTTATTGTGGTGACGGGTATTATCAACCCAGTGGGTGAAGCGGGCGCACCGCAAGGATCTTATGCAGAAGATTACTTTTATAAAGGATTTATTGAAGGTTACGGAACAATGGATGCAATGGCAGCGCTCGTCTTCGCTATTATCGTAATAAATGCCGTGAAAGCGAAAGGTATTACAGATAGAAAAGCCATTACTTCCATTACAATGAAAGCGGGATCCATTGCAGTACTCGGGCTGAGTTTTGTCTATGCTGGATTAGCCTATTTAGGGATGACGAGCCGCTCCGTAGCAGAAGGCGCAGCAAACGGTGGAGATATTTTAGCTAAACTTGCATATGCTTTGATGGGGAATAACGGATTATACTTACTTGGACTTGCAGTAACACTAGCTTGCTTAACAACTTCTGTTGGATTGACTACCGCTAGCGCTACATACCTTTCCAAAGTCGTACCTAAGATCTCGTATAAAGCATTTGTATTTATTATTTGTTCTTTTTCCATGATAGTTGCGAATGTTGGCCTCACGCAGTTGCTTGCCGTGACTATTCCCGTACTAGTCGGAGTGTATCCGCTAGCCATTGTCTTAATAACTTTCAGATTGTTACACCCGTTATTTAAAGGCTATCATGAAGTATATAATTACGGTTTACTAGCAGCAGGTCTTATTGGATTCTTTGACGTACTACGTGCATTCAATATCGATCTGGTACCGGTTACATATATATTGGAATTCTTACCATTATATGAACAAGGGGTCGGCTGGATTTTACCTGCTATAGTGTTTGGCGCAATAGGTTATATTGTGGCATCTGTTCAAGGTAAGCCTCGTGTCGAATAGTAAAAAGCCTGCGGACATTCCGCAGGCTTTTTACGTGTTTGTTATGGATCAGTTTTACTGAGAACGTACAAACTAATCTCATTTCCAGAATTACTGTTCTTTCATCAATCCTTTATTGCCTTTTAAAATAATAGATTCATAATCGATGTATTCATAGATGTCGTCTTCGATATGGTCGCTAAATTTTTGGAGTTCACCCACAGTCAAATCTTCAATCGCTTTGTTTCCCTGCTCACAATAAATGATGATTTTTCCAACGATTTCATGGGCATCACGGAACGGAGTGCCTTTTGCGACTAAATAATCCGCTACTTCTGTTGCATTCAGAAATCCACTTTTAATCGCCGCTTTCATGTGATCTTCATGTACCTGTAGAGTGTCGATCATTTTAGACATGATTTCCAAGCAATCAAGTACTGTATCAAGCGCGTCAAAGAATTGTTCTTTGTCTTCCTGCATGTCTTTATTATATGTTAATGGCAATCCTTTCAACGTCGTGAGTAAAGCGAATAGAGAGCCATATACACGTCCTGTTTTTCCACGGATTAGTTCTGCTGCATCCGGATTTTTCTTCTGTGGCATGATGCTGCTTCCTGTTGAATAGGCATCTGAGATGGTGATAAAGCGGAACTCTTGACTGCTCCAAAGAATCAGTTCCTCACTTAAACGGCTCATATGCATCATAATGAGGGAGAAGTCGGACATCAATTCTACTAAGTAGTCACGATCACTAACTCCGTCAAGGAAGTTATCTACTGGCTTATCAAACCCTAGTAATGCAGTCGTCACTTGACGATCGATATTATGTGTCGTGCCAGCTAGTGCACCACAGCCAAGTGGATTTTCATTCAAAATCTCCGCTGCGTTTTGCACACGTTTTTTATCGCGTTTGAACATTTGTGCATACGCGCCCAAATGATGGCCGAATGTGACGACTTGCGCGCGCTGCAAATGCGTGTAGCCTGGCATAATCACGTTATTGGCTTTTCCTTTTGCTTCAAGTGAATCAATTAAAACTTGCAGTGCATCTATAACTACAGAGGTTTGGTTTCTCGCATACTGTCTCATATCGACAGCTACTTGATCGTTTCGACTGCGGGCTGTATGCAATTTCTTGCCTGTCTCCCCTACTCGCTCAGTTAGGTTCATTTCAATGAATGAATGAATATCTTCATAATTACCTGCAATTTGTAATTCTCCCGATTCGATATCTGTCAAAATCGACTGTAAGCCATTCACGAGTAATTCGCCTTCTTCAGGTGACAATAAATCAGAATGAACTTGCATCGTTACGTGTGCAATACTACCTGCGATATCCTCTCTGTAAAGACGATAGTCAACAGGCAAAGAGCTGTTGAACTTTTCCATAATCTCATCTGCTTTACTACTAAAACGACCGCCCCAAAGTTTCATTCATCATCAATCCTCTTATATTGTATTTTTATTCATAACGGTGTATGCCAACTATCTCTATTGCCATCTTGCAACGTATCTATTCTATTATTCTGACACAGTTGACGATTTTTTTCTACTTTGAGTAATATTGCGTCTGCTTGCATAAACCGTATAAATATGGGATAATAATTGAACTACAAATGAATGAGTGATGACATTGACAAACTTTGTCCCAATCCAACAAGTACAATTATGTATGACCTCGCCTAAACTACGCGAGGTTTTTTTGTTGCTTAAAGGAAACACTCTTAGAGGAGGGAAACTTTTATGACAATTCATGTACGTGAACATTCTACTTCTGCCATCTTTGCTATCTGGATCAGTTTATTTAGTAATATTATTTTGACTGTATTAAAATTGATCGTCGGATTTGTTTTCAAAAGTCCCGTTTTACTTGCAGACGGTTTCCATAACGCAGGGGACGTAGTTGCCTCTGCCGCTGCATTGACTTCCATGCAAATTTCGAAACGACCTGCAGATGAAGATCATCCGTATGGACACGGCAAAGCGGAAGTAATTGGTTCAAGTATAGTCGCTATTATTTTAGGGTTAGCCGCGATCTATATTGCTTTTGAAGCTATAATGGCTTTATTTGAAGATCCTACTACAGCGAGTAAGATTGCCTTACTTACTGCGATCGTATCACTCATTTGGAAATATATACTCTATGTCTACACCATTCGTATCGGTACAGCGGAGAACAGTAAAGGTCTGATCGCAACGGCGTATGATCACTTAGCCGATGTCTATGCCTCGCTTGCTGCAGTGATAGGAATTGGGCTTGCTTTAATTGGAGATGCTTACGCATGGCCGCTACTCACATATGGAGATCCCATCGCCGGTATTATCGTCTCCATTCTTGTCTTTAAAATCGCTATAGAAATCGGTAAGGAAAGCATTGATATATTAATGGAAAAAAGCGTATGCGACGAGCGATTAATCGCATTTGAAGAATTGATTCATTCCATTCCAGAAGTGAAGCGAATTGACCGCTTACGTGCAAGAGAACATGGTCACTACGTATTGGTAGATATCCGTATCGGTATCAGTGGTAATTTAACGATACAAGAAGGCCATATTATTTCGAGTAGATTGCGTAATTTGATCATGGCAAAAAATGAAGATGTCGATGAAGTGTTAATTCATTTAAATCCGTGGTATCCCGAAAAACAATCCGGTATACTTACTAACGAGGAGTGAATAAAATGAGTACATTTACAATTAAAACAATAGAAGTATGCGAAAAAGAAACAGAGGAAACCGTACGCTTTGCGGATGAGGGCTTTTCACAGGAACCCATCTCGTATTTGAAATCTAATATAGCTGAGTTTCTCTTTGTCGAGTCACCGGAATTCGATGAAATCAAAGTCGATTCACTGGCACTTGAAGTGGATGATATTTTCAAAACGTATATGGCGTTATTCGGTTTACAAGGCAAGAAAAAAGAAGGCGAAATAATTCGCACATTTATTGAAGAAAAACTTCAGCACAACTTACATGGCTTTAGTATTTCATTTTCAGACAATGAAGGTTTCTGGGAATTGAATATTCCGTTTGATTCGCTTAAAGGTTTTGATGAGACGATGTCTATAAAAGATGCATTACAACTTCTATACGAAGTACTTGGTGATTTGCATAAAATGAGAGCAAGTAACTGATGGCATCGCAGTTTATCTACACGTATATTCGACACCGTGATGAAAAGGAATTATGCCGGATGGAAATGCGGGCTTTTTTTGGCCATGACGTAGAAGATAACGTGGTCGTCAGTGATATAGCAGTTGATCCTTCACGAAGTCCGTTCATACAAACACGACTTGAAGTGTTAGTGGCTGCTGACAGTTTAAAGTTGCTGGCTGACAAAGTTTCTGAGCTGGAAATTGATCAATTATTTAAGACAGTCTGCTTAAATGATATGGTGCTTGGAAGAACAGCTAAAATTGATCATGATACTCGTCGAAAAATAGAGCGGTCCATAGGATTACAGGTAAAAGGTGAGCCAGAACTGGATCATCCTGAAGTATTCATCGGCATCATGCACTTGGACGATCGCTGGTATGCAGGGAATTTACTTTACAGTTCTTCAGATTGGCATGTTCACCAACAGAAGCCGCATATGTATTCTACCGCACTCGGTACCCGATTAGCCAGAGCTGCCGTCAATATAGCGGTGCCCCATCCTGAAGGGAAACGCGTCATCGATCCTTGCTGCGGAATTGGCACTGTACTGGTTGAAGCACTATCTATGGGGATACCTATTGAAGGACGTGATATTAATCCGCTTGTCGTCTATGGTTCACGGAAAAATATCGACTACTTTGATTTGGAAGGCAATGTCACTATAGGTCCAATTGCTGAAGTCGATGAAGAATACGATATTGCAATCATTGATATGCCGTATAATTTATTTACCCACATTACAGCAGAAGGCCAACTCGAGATTTTGAAAGAAGCTCGTCGCTTTGCAAAAAATTGTTTAATCATTACAATTGAGAATATGGACGAAATGCTCGAAATTGCTGGATTTGAGATAGCAGATCGTTGTCTTGCACGTAAAGGTACTTTTTCGCGTGAAGTAGTTCTATGTAAATAATGAAAGACGCATGAGGATTTTTTCTCACGCGTCTTTTTTATTGTTCATTTTGACGTAGTAACGATGCTATTCGCAAGTAAATACTTCCATACGTTTATAAAACGAATGAATCATAAAAAACAGTATATATCTCATTACAAAAAGTGTGAATAGTATAAATTAGGGGAAACAAAAGTAAAAGAGCATATTGTCTTGTGTAGTAATCATTTTTTCTAATGAGCTCTTATTCTTAAGTTAGGAGTGAAGTCTATGTTTATTAGCATCATGAAGCTTTTAAGTATTCTCTATCTATGGACTTGGTTCGTATGGCCATTCATTTTTGTTATCTCCATAATTTACGCGATCAAGGAGTTGGTGAAAGAAGAGCCAGCATTTATGAAGCCTGCGATTATCGCATCAGTGTCTTTGTTAATCATTCTGGCAGGAATCGCCTCCCCTTCGTTGTATTTATGAGAGTTTACAATCAAATGATCGAAGTCATAACGCGCTGACCTCGATCATTTCTTTTTGTTCTAGATAATGTGTAGGTGGGATTATACGTAGATAGACAACGTAATGAGGATAAGGCTTATGGACACGCTGTAAGCTCTCTCCTATGCGTCCCCCTTATTAACTGTTGTTACCCAATGTTAATACGAACATCAAAAATAGAAAAAAGAATGCCCCTTGAAGTATCGTAACTTCTGAGACATTCTTTTGATATTATTTAGTCAACGACACTGCATAATCCGCAAGCAAGCGTGCTCCGTAGCCAGTTGCAGACTTTGTGTAATATCCCTTTGACTTCTGCTTATCCATGACACCTGCCATGTCTACATGCAACCAGTTACTCTTCGGAGCGAACTTACGCAAGAAGAGACCAGCTGTGATCGAACCTGCGACAGTTAAAGAACTCATATTATTGCAATCAGCATAAGCGCTGTCAAGCGTTTCCTCATATGCATCTACTAGCGGAAGAGGCCAAACGAAGTCGCCGTTTTGGTCGCCAATTTTCTTCAGTTTATTAGACAACTCTTCATCACCAAAGACGCCACCGACTTCTGTACCTAAAGCAGCGACAACCGCGCCAGTTAATGTAGCGATATCGACTGTATAATCTGCATGTAATTCTCCTGCCCGAATTAATCCGTCAGCCAAAATCAAACGTCCTTCTGCATCTGTATTACCGACTTGTACACTAATGCCATTCTTATATTGAATAACTTCACCAGGCATTACTGCATCAGGTCCAGGTGTATTTTCGACCATTGGAATCAGCACGACTACATTCACTTTTGCATCTGAATGAGCTAGTAGTGATAATGCACCGCTGACAGCTGCTGAACCACCCATATCCATACGCATGTCACTATCATCGCGTCCGCCTTTTAAGCTAATCCCCCCTGAATCGTATGTTACGCCTTTTCCAACAAGAGCTACGAGTGGTTTTGATGCATCTGTCTGCAATGTCATCTCAACGAATGAGGGCTCATACTTACTGCCACGGCAAACTGTTAATACGCCGTTCATTTCGCGGTCTTCGATTTCTTTTTTGCCTAGTACATCTATTTTTACTTTTGTTCCTTTGAAATGGTCTTTTAATACTTCTGGATACGTCTCTGGGTTTAGCACATCAGAAAGTTCATTCATCAAGTCCCTGGAAAATGCCATCGCGGCAGCACGTACTTCTCCTGATTTGACTGCGCCTTTATCTGCACCTATTACATTTAATGTAGTGACAGGGTCCGCCTTTTTAGATTGGTAGCGGTCAAAGTTATAGGCGCCAAGGTGCCATCCTTCGACAAAAGCCGTGACTGCTTCATCTACAGATGACCATTTTTGTGCTAACTGATCCGCTTGAATCGAAGCATAATCTACCTTTTGTGTCGCTAGCTTGCGAGATATTTCACCTGCAATACTACGAATTTCATCCAATGTTTTCCATTCTTTGTTTTTTATAACGACTAACTGTTTTCCGTCATGTACAAACGTGGAAAATTCTTCAGCTTGATTGTCAACGAATTGCTTTACCAATAAATTTTTCGTTATTTGTCCATCTGTTGAGAATAAAATCTCTGCGTTAATTTTCATAGTAATAATAGCTCCCTTCACTATTTCGGTTTCCTAAATAGTTTATCACTTTTTACCTGATAGTGCTAAGAAGAGAGTGGCCAGCGGTCCTAAAAACAAAGATAGTAAAAACCAGTTCAATCCGCTTCTGTTTTTTCCCTGAGCCAATACTGCATTGATTAAAGCTAATGTACCCCACCCTACGAAATATCCTTCATTCATTTTTCATCACTCCATTATCTAGTTATATAGTATGTATACGATTTGCCTAACAGGTTAGTTTCATTAATAGCTTTTAACGCAAAAAAGGAACATCCATGATGTCCCTAGTGTTTCACATGACTGGATTAGCTACCTATTGATGTCGGTGCGTTATCATCGGTCGCATTTTGGTAGTTTTGATTACCGACTTTAGCTCTTACTTCTTCTTCTGTTAGAGGTGGTGGAATTTCGTGATCTGCCAATACTCTGTTTTCAAGTGGTACTTCTATGTTCTCCATGGCAGCATTCTTTGCATCCATTTCACGTTCACGTTGTTCTACAGTAGTTCGTTGTTCTTTTGATAAATCAGCCATTTCATCACCTCAACTTCGCGTTTTTACTTATCTTTCCCGATATTTGCTATACTAAACCTACTAGAAGGAGTAGGAGGAGAGGGACAACGTGACAACGATTTTAGTGGACGCAGATGGCTGTCCGGTAATTAACGAAACAATCGGGATTGCAAAACAGTACGGTCTTTCCTGCGTATTAATATGTGATACTGCACATGAAATGCATCGAGAAGGCGCTGAGACGATTACTGTTTCCAAAGGTGCCGACGCAGTCGACTTTGTATTGGTGAACCGTATAAAGAAAGGGGATATTGTCGTCACTCAAGACTATGGTTTGGCTGCTATGGCACTGGCGAAACAAGGTTTGCCACTTGATCAGAATGGTAGATGGTATACGAATGACAATATCGATCAATTACTGGCAGCACGTCATAAAGCACAGAAAATTCGTCGAGCTGGAGGTCGTTTGCGCGGTCCGAAAAAACGAACTGCTGAACAGACTGAAGGATTCGTTTCTAGTTTGCGTGAATTATGTAAAACGATTCAACCTTAAATGAAGCCAAATGATAAACAGAGACTACAAGTCATACTTGAAGTCTCTGTTTATATTACTTTCACGGCTTAACTTGAATAACGAATACATCCGAGTCCTCCACCGCGTGCAAACTATGTCTTTCCAGCGGCACCATATGCAAGACATTGTCAGGCGTTACATCAATCGGCTCGCCTTCCACTATGAACCGCACTTTTCCTTTACGCACGATGATGAATACTTCTTTATTCGCATCATGCTCGGCCACTTCTTCACCTGCACGCAATTGAATATTCATGAAGATTGCATTGTCGACATTCGCTACTTTTTCCACATGTTTTTTCTTTTCAGTTAGCTGATTCTTGGTATCAATTACTTTCATTAGTTTTAGCCCCTTTCAAAAGTTCTTGCATAATCAGTTCGTATGACTTCAGTTTATCATGAAAGTGAGAAGCTGTAGAAACGAATATGATTTCTTAGGCTACATAACCTTCCGCTACTTGTTGTGACTACGATCGATGCCTGCACCAATTTCCCCAGAAAACCATACTTCTAACACTTTGAAGTTTTCTACCTCTTTATTAGGGGAATAGTGAGATAGCATGACACCGCCTGATCCGACTCGGATAGCCGAAGGAAGCGAGGTCAAATGTGCCATCAGTATTTTATGTGAAAAACCTACTACCGAGGGAGCATCATGATATTCAGACGCTCCAAAGCGGTGATAACTCTTTTTCTACTCTCATAGTCTAGGCGATTTTTTGCTGAAGAGCCACTTGAGCATTTTTGACTGATGTACTAGGGGATGAATCTACTATACTTAATTGTATCTTAAAGGCAAGTCCACTCCTTCTATTGCATATAGTCTACAAAAAGCTACGACATCATTTACTGCTCGCGTTTGCCATTAATTTTATCGGAGGTAACCCTATGCCAATTATTCAATCTGTCAGTACCGTTAGACCACCTGTTGATTTGCCACAGGAAGAGGCTATGACATTTGCCCGCTCTTTATTTTCGGATTCATTTAAAGATATTGACCGCTTATTGAAAGTGTTCCAAAACGGTGAAATTGATTCACGACAAGTATGTATGCCGTTAGATTGGTATGCGGAGCCACATGATTTTGAAACAAAAAACAACTTATATATTCAGCATGCTTTGGCACTTGGCAAACGGGCAGTGGAGGAATGTCTCTCCAACACAACTACGCTTGAGCGTCCGGTGAATGCTGCTGAAATAGACGCGATCTTCTTTGTTTCAAGTAGTGGAATCGCCACACCAAGTATCGATGCCCGTCTTATTAATCAATTACCATTTCGACATGATATTAAACGTATCCCCATTTGGGGCCTTGGTTGCGCAGGTGGTGCTTCGGGCATGAGTCGTGCTTTTGATTACTGTAAAGCCTATCCTGAATCGAATGTTCTCGTTCTCGCTATAGAGCTTTGCAGCTTAACGTTTCAACGAGATGATGTGTCTAAAAGTAACTTGGTCGGTGTATCGTTATTTTCAGATGGTGTTGCCTGCGCACTTGTTTCTGGAGAACGGTCTTCCATTAAAAGTACACGTCCGATGCCGCATATCCGTGCAACGTCTTCACGTTTTATGCCAGATTCAGAGGACGTGATGGGCTGGGACATTAAAAACGATGGCTTGCATGTCGTATTTTCAAAGAGTATTCCAACCGTCATCAAAAGTTGGTTAGGACCTTTCGTACATCAATTTGTGGAAGATCATAATCTATCAATGGAAGATGTACAACATTTCGTTGCCCATCCAGGCGGTAAAAAAGTATTAGACGCCTACCAAAAAGCATTGGATATGGATCAAGAGCAAACTGCAACGTCGAAAAAAGTGTTGCAAGATCATGGAAACATGTCGTCTCCTACTGTGCTCTATGTACTTAAGGATTTCATTGAGCAACAGCCTGCTGAAGGAGAATACGGTTTAATGGCGGCACTTGGCCCAGGCTTCTGTGGAGAACTATTATTGCTGGAGTGGCAGTAAGATGGGTAGGCTCTTCCTGTTTGTTTTTATCATCGTCGTCATGCAACGGTTAGTAGAATTGTTCGTCGCTAATCGTAACGAGAAGTGGATCCGCAGTAAAGGCGCAATAGAAATCGGCGCATCCCATTATAAATGGATGGTATTGATGCATACGGCATTTTTCGTTTCCTTGTTAATCGAAGTTCTTGTATTCGATCGTCCTCTATCACCACTATGGGGCTTGTTACTTGCAGTCTTCCTATTGATGCAAGTACTACGTGTCTGGTGTCTGTCGTCGTTAGGGAAGTTCTGGAACACTAAAATTCTTATACTACCTGGGGCGGACGTACAGAAAAAAGGACCTTATCGCTGGATTCGCCATCCGAACTATGTCATTGTAACAACTGAACTGATTGTATTACCTTTACTATTTAGTGCGTACTTTACAGCCGGGCTGTTTCTATTATTAAACATTTGGATGCTGTCCGTCCGGATCCCCGCTGAAGAACGCGCACTACGAGAACTTACAAATTATAATGAAGTGTTTTGATAAAAAAGAAGAGACTGGGACAGAACTATAAAATAGTCCGCTCCCCTGCGCTCTTGTATCTCAAAAGTTACTTTTATAAATACGTAGTCAAAAAGAAAAATGCATGAAGGAGAAGAATGACCCTTCATGCATTTTCCGAGTTTTGTCCCAGCCTCTTCTTACTTTTTTACTGATTGATTAGCATTTATATACAGGAATACCGCGCTAGTTACTCGTAAATGGAAAGCGTCCACTAACGATCAACAGTACTATGTCACTTACTTCGTATTTCTATTATTAACAAGCTTGACCATCACTATTGCCGTCTAGATGTTCTTTATACGCAGGGTGTCCTTTCTTAACGCCCTCCGGATATACTTTACGTAGCTCTGTACAATTCTTGAAATCCTGTGTTTCACCATATACAGGTATCTTCACAGAATCAGCGGGATATTTCTCACTATCAAAACCTCGGTCTGTTGTATAGTCTTCCAACGTCCAGATGCCTATGCCCGATTTCTTGGCTTGTTGCTCAGCTTTTTCAAATGCATCCAAATGCCGTGTGTTAGGCGGATACACATAAGCGACTCTCGCTAATCCCTCTTTCAATAACTGCTCTTGCACACTTTTGCCGTCTATGTATATATACGCTAATAATCTGCCGTATTTATCATATTTTCCGCCTACATCAAATTCGATTTCAAGCTGACCTTTTTGCAGTAGCTCCTGGTTACGTACCTTAGCTTGCTGTCCGTAAGGCTGTTTACCAAGCCGGGGGTGATTCGTTTCTGGTGTATCAATTAATAAATACCGTACATTTTCTTCTTTACCTTCATACATAATCTTGATCGTATCGCCGTCAATTGTTTTGACCAATTCAACAGGAATAAGACCTTGACGACTCGGTTCTTTTTCCTCGTCCTCAAGTAGTTCTGGGAAATATATTGCAACAATCGCAATTCCTAGAGCAATGAAGAGTGAAGTAATCATTTTCTTACGTTTGTTTTGTTTCACTTTTGGTGTCGTTTTCTTACTCATCAGAACCTCTTTTCTATAAGCTAAAACCTAAAAAGGCCAAGCCTATACCTACTATGAACGTTGCAAGTGTATAACTAATAGCATGAAATTTTCGACCTTCAGTCCAGAACGTCCAAATCTCTTTCATTAACGTAGAATACGTCGTTAAAGCACCCGCCACACCTGTTGCAAAAAACAGTGTCCAACTAAGGGAAAGATTTGAACCTATGATCCAGCCGATGAAGAAGCTCCCAACCGAATTAACAAGCAACGTTCCATATGGCAAACGTTTTCTATTGAGCTTGGCAGACACTTCAAAACGCAATAGCGCCCCTATAAATCCGCCACAACCAACTGCTATGAAATGCCAGATCATGCCGATAGCCTCCTAGCTAATGAAAAACCAAACGCCGCCATAGCCAGTCCACCTATTAAACTACTACCCACGTATACAACAGCAAGTACAAAAAGTCCATTACTTAGCAATTCAACCGTTTCTATACTGACTGCTGAAAACGTCGTAAATGCACCAAGGAATCCCGTAGTAATAACTGTCACTGCTAAAGGGTTAAGCCTTCCTCCAAGACGAGCTCGTTCCACTATATAGCATAGTAGCAACGTACCGATCATATTCACTAAGAATGTCGCGACAGGAAAAGAACCGCTGACGATCAACAGATGACCGACCAGCAGCCTTGTGCTCGCTCCTAAAGCTCCAGCTACACCTATGTACAGACGTTCTCTCATATGTTCACGACCTTATTTCATTCGATAATATATCCGAGTGAATGAAGTACATTATTGATAAATGATTGTGTATATAAATAGACCCCTTCTTGCTCAGGCGCTTGGATGACATCGTGGTCAACGTCTTTCCATCGTTTCCATTGCAATTCAGATAAATTTTGTGCGAATGCCCACTTGCGTGTGTAATCGGTATTGGTGATTTGATCCGCTTCTCCCGTGTGCAGTAATAACGGTACATCTTGGATAATTAAATCTGGTTGCATGACAGATCTCATGAGTGTCTGTAATTCACGGTACCAGCCACCTGTCACAATAGATACATACATTGGATCTTCAGCGTATTGCTCTAAGAATTCAGGATTACGCGATAGAAGTTCAGGTGTAATTTCATGATCCAACGTCATCGATTGAGACCATTTTGTAAACATTTTCGCCCGGATCGGCGGATGATGTTCCAGATGTAGCCAAGGTGATGTGCAAATGACTCCTGCACATTCGATTCGTTCCATCTGTAATAAACGAAGTAAGAACGTAGCACCCAATCCATGCCCAAATAAAAATACAGGCAAATTATCATCTAAACCGCTTCGGATCATTTTCTTGATAAATCTTCGGTAATCCTTAAATGCCTCCGCATGCACTTCGACACTTTCTTTGCCGTGACCAGGTAAATCCCCAGCTACAACATGAAAGCCATCGCTTCGAAATTTCTGTATGAGCCATACATATCTTCTATGATGCTCATAAGCGTTATGTACAAGAACGATAACACCTTTTGCCTTACCTTCTGCTTCCCATTTCCACAAAGTTACCACTCCTTATTTGACTATCTTATTCTATTCATTTCATTCTTATGTTTCACAAATACTAAATGTTTGTTACGATAAATTATACATGATTATTTAGAAATGAGGAGATTTGATTGATTTATCCATACGAAGGTAAATTACCAGAGATTGACCCATCCGTCTATATTGCGGATTACGTAACGATTTCAGGAGATGTAACTATAGGTCCTGAATCGTCTATATGGTTCAATACCGTTATACGTGGGGATGTATCTCCTACTGTTATAGGACGAAAAGTAAATATACAGGATTTCTGCTGTCTACACCAAAGCCCCAAATATCCATTAATTCTTGAAAATAATGTGACGATCGGTCACAAAGTGATGCTTCATAGTTGCACGATTAAAACCGGTGCACTTGTTGGAATGGGTGCGACCGTGCTCGATGGGGCAGAGGTTGGAGAAGGTGCATTCATAGGCGCTGGCAGCTTAGTAACTCCAGGCACGAAGATTCCGCCTAACACATTAGCACTCGGTTCTCCTGCCCGTGTCGTTCGTGATTTAACTGACGAAGATCGTGCAGACATGACAAGAATCGTTAATGAATATGCACGCAAAGGTCAATTATATAAAGCCTTGCAAGAAGAGAAATAATTGAAGCGCCCGTTACTAGCGGGTGCTTATTTTAATACTCGCTGAATTTTACAGACATTTCGAGTGTTATCGCTAATATATTTTCCTCTTCAATGTATACATGAATTTTACACCCTCCTGCAAACATATGAATATCATGCGTCAGCCATTCACCATTAGCAAATATATACTCCACTAACATCCCATATATAGGATGTTATTTCGTTTGGACTGTTTTTTAAAAATAAAAGTTTTACCTTATCTATTATAACCAGTTAAAATTTTTCACTCTATCTATGACTTATGATAGAGCAGAAATGTTTCATCTACTTATAAAATCAGTAGATGAAGTTTATTTATATAAACAAAAAAGTAGCCCGAGGGCTACTTTTGTTGAACTTATTTCCAGCCTACTTCATTCATCAATTCTACAGCTTTCGGATTATACTTACCGTAATCTGCAAAATCCACTTTTTGTGGTGTGAATGTACCCCATTCAGCCATCACTTCTGGTAATTTCGCTTCTTTATTAACCGGGAACTCAAAGTTTTCTTCCGCAACTAGTTCTTGTGCTTCCACAGTCGTTAAGTACTCAATCAACTTCACTGCATTCTCTTTGTTTTTACTGTGCTTAATCAAGCCAGCACCGCTAATATTAATATGTGTTCCTGTAGTTTCCTGGTTCGGGAAGAATACGCCGATCTGGTCGAACACTTTCACATCTTCCGCTTCGTCTGAAACAGACATGTGACCTACGTAGTAACTATTCATAATCGCAACATCACCAACACCTGCAACGATTGCACGCGCTTGGTCGCGGTCTCCGCCTTCGGGTTCGCGCGCTAAGTTATCTACAATACCTTGCGCCCATTCCTTAGCTTTCTCTTCACCGTCAATTGCGATCAATGATGCCATTAAAGATTGGTTATACAAGCTATCGGATGAACGAACAAGTAATTTATTTTTCCATTTGTCTGTTGCAAGGTCCTCATAAGTTGATAATTCTTCAGGCTTCACGCGATCTTTTGAATAGACAATCACACGTGCACGAGTAGATAATCCAATCCATTGGTTGTCTGTGTCGCGAAGCTCTGCTGGCACTGTTGTATCGATTTCTTTAGATTCAACAGGTTGCAAAAGACCTTCTTCTTTTGCCGTGTTCAAGATCCCACCATCGACTGTAACGAATAAATCAGCAGGTGTATTTTGTCCTTCACGCTTTAGACGCTCCATTAATTCTGGCGCTTTCGCTTCAATCACGTTTACTTTAATGCCAGTCTTCTCTGTAAAATCTTCATAAAGAACTGAATCTACGTCATAGTGTCTAGCTGTATAGACGTTTACTTCTCCACCCGTTTTCTCACCTTCAGTTGCATCAGTTGTATCTTCAGCAGCCTCTTCTTTTACTGGTTCGTCTTTTTGTCCCTCTTTATCGGAACTGGAATTACATGCGCCTAAAACTGCCGCAAGCATTAATAGGGCGAATGCCCATAAAAACTTCTTCACATTCATTCTCTCCTTATTTCTCATATACGTTGAATACCTTCATGCGATAATGAGAATCATTTTCAGTGCTAAAGAAATTGTAATACAGATCAGAGTATAAGTCTAGTATTCATTTTGCTTTATTTTTGCAAAAAAAAGGAGAGTAGCGGAAACATATCCGATACTCTCCTTTACAACGTTATACAGGTATTGATTCTTTTTCCGATCCCATATACGTAGCACAATCAATATAAATAGTTCGATCACAAATCGCGTCCACATCAGCTTGATCATGTGACACAAACAAACATGTAATATTGGCTTTTTGCAAGATATCTCGAACTTCCATTCGAATCAATGACTTCAAATTCGTATCCAGATTACTGAACGGCTCATCCATCAACAGAATCGAAGGTGAAGGAGCCAAAGCTCTTGCCAATGCTACACGTTGCTGTTGTCCCCCGCTAAGTTCATGGGGATAGCGTTTGGCGAACTCTTGCAATTGAACAAGTTCCAACATTTCATCCAAACGTTTCTTTTTCTCAGGGCGCTTCATTTTATGTAAGCCAAAGCAAATATTTTCGCTTACTGTTAGATGCGGAAATAATGCATAGTTCTGAAACACCATACCTACACCACGCTTCTCTGCCTCAATATACGTATTATCTCCTACAATCAATCTGCCATCCAGTTCGATACTGCCTACTGTAGGATCTTCCAAACCTGCAAGCAACCGTAACAAAGTGCTTTTTCCGCTACCACTCGCACCTACAATCCCTACGATTTCCCCTCTTTCAATCGTAAATGAAAAGCGATCAATGATAGGCTGCTGTTTTTTTGAATACCGAAATGATAAGTTTTGAATGTCTACAAACATCGTTCTCACTTCTCCTCAAATTTCAAAATAATAATCACCGACAAGATGCTTAGACAAATTAATAACAGTGAGGATGGTGCTGCTTCATAGATTCTTTCATCAATTGCATATTGATAGGTCCGTGTCGCGAGTGTATCAAAGTTAAATGGCCGTAGCAATAAAGTCAGCGGTAGTTCCTTCATAATTTCGAGGAATGCCAACGCAAATCCAATTAAGATCGAACCGCGTAATAGTGGAAACTCTACTCTCCAAAACGTATATGTCATACTACGTCCTAGTAAGAATGAAGCTTCACGATAAGACGGCGGTACTTTTGTATAACCTGATTCAATCGAGTTGAATCCTTGCGCCATAAACCGAATAACGTATCCTGTGATCAGCATAGCGATCGACATACTTAATACGAGTGAGCCAGATTCTACACCTAACAGTTTCGGATAAATGAATGCCAGTTTTTCATCTAACGTAATAAATAGGGCAAGTACGCCAATTGCGACGACTGCTCCTGGAACCGCATAACCGGACGTCATGATACGCGCAAGTAAATTAGACGAAGCGGATGGGTACAAGTTAATCGTACGGGCAGCCAAAATCGCAAAGAAGCTTATGATTAATGCACCGACGAGAGCAACTACTAAACTATTGGTGATCAAGCTGATGAAGTCTGAACGCCATACTTTTTCATATGTTTTTAGTGACCAATAGATCAGTTGCACAAAAGGAATTATAAAGGCACTCAAGAATACTATAGAACAAGAAAGGAATGCTAGACAAGCAGTCCATCCACGTAGCTTTTTACGCGCGAGTGGTCTGCTTTGCGTCACGTTCGTATCATACTTTCGCCCTTTGCGTAAAAAACGCTCTAGCATGAAAATCCCTAATATAACGATTAGCAACCAAGCAGCCAAACGCATCGCTGCATTGATATCATACATCCCGAACCACGTCTGGAAAATCGCCGTGGATATCGTTCGTACACCAAAGAAACTGGCTACGCCATAATCACTCAACACTTCAAAGATGACAAGCATCGAACCTGCGATGATGGCAGGTCGTGCAATGGGTAATCCCAAACGGAAGAACATTTGGAAGCCATTCAATCCAAGAGTTTTAGCACTTTCAATATAGGAAGCGCTTTGTTTTTCAAAATAATTGAGCGCAATCATATACACATAAGGATAAAGAAATAATGTGAGGACAAAAATCGCCCCACGCAATGACATGATCTCGATCGTGCCTGGTGTGAATTGATAATCAAAATAATTACGGAAGAACGATTGAATAACGCCCGTATAGCTTGTCATTGTACTATATGTATAAGCCGCTATATAAGGCGGTATAGCCAAAGGTATAATCAACAGCCATTTAAACTGTTTCCGTAATGGAAATTCATAGGCTGCCACAATCCACGCTAATACCACTCCGATGGTCGTCGAGAGGAACCCGACAGATCCAACTAAAATGACTGACCCTTTTATATAGTCAGCAAGCAAAAATTCTTTAATATGTTCCCAATTTTCGCCTGTCGGCTGGAAGAAACTTAGTACAACATAGGCCACCGGCATAATAATGACGAGTGCACCAAGCATTGTAATGATGAACCAGCTATTTGCCCGACGACGAATCTCTCTTAGCCATATAGATGTTTTCATATACTATAATACCAACTTTACTACGCACAATGGCGGTTATGGTGTACATTCATTATGACTTAAATAATATAAGTCACTCTCAAGTATATACAAATTCTCTGTACATTCCAATGTTTTCACAGGAATTCAACAAATCTATGCTGTTGACGTTCTACAGAATAAAAAAATGATAATCGAGTGGGGTTACATGGTTAATCTGTTTACGGAAAAATCCTTTATACAAAAATGAAGACAAACACTTTTTATGGTGTTTGTCTTCATGCAAAATAATATTGTGTAAATCACGATAATTTTTCTGATCTAAGCTAGTTTCTCATTTTCTTTTCTAAAGAAACCGAAGATACCTACTGTTTGTACAATATTGGTAAAGGCTTGCGGATCCGTCTCATTAATAATCCGTTCCAAATCGTATAGTTCATATCTTGTGATTACGACATAAAGCATGCTCTTATCTTCTTTTGAGTAAGCACCTTTCGCAGGTAGTATAGTAATCCCACGTACCATTTGACGATGGATTGCTTGTTGAAGATCGTCTGCTTTCCTAGTAATGATCATCGCGGTGACTTTTTCATGTCGCGTATGAATCATGTCAATCACTGAAGTCGTAACGTATAGGGCGACCATTGTGTAAAGTGCGTTTTCCGGTTCATATAGAATACCTGCGAAAACGATAAGAATACCGTTGAGCAGTAAAAAGTATACACCGATTGGTTTATCCTGCATACGAGATAGAATCATCGCGACGATATCCATTCCACCCGTAGATGCACCTAGCTTCAAGGATATCCCTACACCAACACCTGCAAGTACCCCGCCAAATACCGCATTCAGCATAATGTCTTCTGACATGGAACGCAGTGGCAATAATTCAAGGAATAGTGTAGCGAACGCAACGGATAACATGCTGTAAATTGTGAAACCTTTCCCTACTTTAAACCAACCTAGAATAAAGACGGGGATGTTAAATAGTAACAACAGAATACCTGTACTGATTGTCATGCCCAATTGATCTTTTAGAACGCTTGATACTAACTGGGCTGCACCCGCAAACCCACTCGCATAGACATTTGCATTAATGAGAAAGAAATTTAACGATAGAGCCATAAGTAGCGATCCTAAAATAACAACCGTCACCCGTTTTGCTTCAATGAAAAACATAGCGACCTCCTATGGTAAATAACAATTTATTGCACGAACTAGATTATATCTATTCTTCCCCCATAATGGTACCCCTAAGCTTCATTTGACATAAAAAAATCCGCTTTACCTTACTGCCGTTCACAAATGGTGCTACCCGAAAGCAAGTAAAAGATACCCCTGTTGCAATTTATTCAGATTTCACGCTTTTTAAAAGCATTCCGCAATTAGAGAAAATGCGCTTCCCACCGATTGATTTTGTCATTCCATGTCGTATAGGACAGTACGCAGACCGAACTATCAGACTATTACGAATTTAACATAAAGCACAAGTCCCTATTACACTGTCAAAACAATATAAATAAATTAGTAGAACGGTTCGAAAGTTTCAACTATGAATTATACGGTTTAATTCGGGTGAATATCGGCTATATTTAGAGGGGGAATCAAGGAGGAAATGCACGATGAAAACAAACAAAAAGGTAAGTGAATCGAAACGAGACAAAATGATTGAAGAGCTCGTTTCAAATGGGGTATTCAAAATTGATGGGAAACAACTGTACGAATTACCGCTTCAATTATTAACGCAAGAATATGAAGCATTCGGCCAAACTGACATTCAAATGTAAGAAATGTGGCTGGGACAAAACCCAAAAAAATGCATGAAGGATCATCTCCTTCATGCATTTTTCTTTTTGACTTCGTATTTATAAACGTGACTTTTGAGAAACAGGAGCGCAAGGGGAGCGGACTATTTTCTAGTTATGTCCCAGTCTCATTTTTTACGCTTCTATAGTTGATTCATTATTTTTTCTAAACATCTTAATCAAAATGATGAGTAAAACCGTAATGCCCAGGGCAATACCTATCATAGAGTATTGGAAACGAATTGCGGGAAACCCTGCTATGTTTGCGATGCCATCCAATATTAAAGGCGAGCTGAACTGTCCTATAAAAATCGAACTGGATACTATAGCAATCACTCGGTCGCTTTGAAGAGGATTGACCAAGCCTAGCGCTTTAACATTAATCATTGGGAACAAAATTCCTTGTCCAAAACCAATCATACATGTGCAAGCTAAAATAATTGGAACAGAATGACTTAAAGCCAAACCAGTGAATGCTACACCCATTAAAAATATACTAATCGGCATGATATACGATTTCAGGAAATCCTGGAGCTGAATCAATGTCAAACTGGTTATCATTCCACCTACTGTGGTAAAGGAAATCACAGTACCCGCCAATTCCGGTCCACCTATATTGCTCTGCTCAAGGTAGAGTGCCATATTCGTGGCAACCGAATAGTAGACTAGCATAATACCAGCAGAAGCTGCTGCATATCCAAAAACAAGCAATGGCATTTTGCTTTTTTGTACGTTCTGATCTTGTTTAAGTGGAGTGTCTTTCGGCAAGAATATAAAGACCATAATGAAAATCACAACACCCATTAAATACACATTAAACGGAGCTCTCCAACTAATAGCTGCTAAATATCCTGCTAGCATCATAGTTACGATACCTCCAAAGTTACTGAATGCTGAATTATAGCCCATCATCTTCACTTGCTCACGACCTCTAAAATGATCACTGATTAACGTGATTCCGAGCGGCATCACTAAACCAACGCCAGCACCTAGCACAAATCTAAAGGCCAGTAACATTTCAATTGTATTGGTGAACTGTGCTCCTACCCCCGCAATTACATAAATGAATAAACCGATTAAAGCAACCGTGCGTTTAGGTATCCTCGATGTTAACCAACTAGAGACGAATGTAAAGGGAATGATGAATAAGGAAGGTGCTGTTAAAATCAGCTTGATGATCACTGGATCTGCCTCTGGGAAGTTAGCCGCAATCAAACCAAGAGCTGGAGAAATAGCAGCTCCTGCCATAACTGTTGCCATCGAGATGGAGATGATTGTTGGTTTCAACATGCGTTTCATTGGCCAACCCCCTGTCCTGGATAACGTTTTAATTGCCGCAACACTTTATCAGCTGATACTTTTATGGGTGACACTTTCCGTGCATTTGATAATAACAACCCATGGACTAACGATAAATGATACACTGCTAATTCTTCCGCATCACCTTCAATAAACTCTCCAGCAATTTGTCCTCTCACAATAATATGTTCAATACGTTCGACCATGAATCGGTATTTTTCTACAATTTCTTCTTTCACTTCTTGCGTTAGATAATCAGAATATAAAGCTTGCATGATCAAGATATGCCTGTGTACTCCATCTCTTAGTGAGCCTGAGTGAGTCATTTCAGTCAACCATTCCAATTGTTTTAAAGGACTGTGATGTTTTTCCTCTGCTTTATCGACTGTATTGACGAATTCAGTTAATAACTCGAGAATTACTGTGACGTACAGGTCTTCTTTTGATTTGAAATAGTGGTAAAACAAACCATGACTTTGTTCGGCCTTGTTTGTAATCTCACTAATTTTGGTTGCGGCGTATCCTTTCGTACCAAATAATTCGATGGCGGCTTCTTTTAGTTGTTGCTGTCGATTATCGCGGATCTTTTTAAATTTTTCACTTGTTCGAGGTGACATAAAGATTTTCAACTCACTTCTTTTTTATTGATTGACTGACAAGTCAACGTTGAACAGCTTACTGTTCTTATGGGGCTGTTGTCAACCAATAATAATCAAAGTGACGACGCGGTATCATGGATAAACACGTTAGCTATGCACGTATAATTGGTTTTCATTATGTACTTTGCGAAAATAAAACATACTAACATAACTGGAAAATAGTCCACTCCCCTGCGCTCCTGTTTCTCAAAAGTTACGTTTATAAATACGTAGTCAAAAAGAAAAATGCATGAAGGAGAAAAATGATCCTTCATGCATTTTTTTATTTTGTCCTAGTCTCGTACTAGGTAGAACTTAATTCAATTATTAACGATGTAATCTTTTTTCGACATCTTCTACGATATCTTGTACGGAGTTGCCTTCAATGCTGATCACGGGGAATTCGAATTGGTCGATGTTGACATCGCTTAAAGCACGTACTACGCCTATATCATAGCCGCTTAGATGTTCATCACTTGCAAACATCTTCACTTCATGTCCTTTTTCCTCTAATGCTTGTTTAATGTCATCAAATGGTACTTCTACCGCTATTTTCGCCATATCCTATTCCTCCTCCAAATACTACATGTATTCGATTAATACTTTATAATTTCCCGCTCTTACGTAAATTAAACATGACTTCTTAAAGTATGTTTATAACACTGTAATACCAAAACGATTGATTTCGGGGAAAATGGGTATTTTACTGTTAGAGCTATTGAATCATTATAGGAAGAACTTATAGAAGGAGTCGACAGATATGTTCGGTTTAGCGGATCTCCTTAGCTTAGTCATTTCAAGTTTTATCATTTTACCTGTCGTTACGTTTATAAGGGAAGCTGGCTATTTTATAATTAGTGGTCTCTTCGGCGTGAAAAATGCCAGACTAACTATTGGTTCTGGACCTAGACTTTTTAAATTCGGTGTTTTAGATATACGAAAATATTATCATGTAAACAGCTGGTTTACTTTTGATTCAGTAAAAAGAAAAAGTAATTTCGCATATATATGTATATATGCTGGGCCGATTTTGATTAACGTGGTCGTGGCAGTCACAATTAATGCGCTGATAGCGAATGGATTTTTTGAAGACTCCAAAACATTTTGGAGCCGTTTTATATTCTACGCCTTCTATTTCGTTTTATTTGACTCCATTCCAATGAAAACCGTAAATGGCAAACCGAATAACGGTATGATTATTTATGAACTTCTTCGGTATGGCAAACGCATTGATTTCAATGAAGAACCCCTGATTCTCGGTACAACAGAAGCAGAAGAAATGTATCAGGAAGAAATGAAGAAAATTGAAAAGGTAAAAGAAGAAATTAAAGAAGAAATCATAAAAAATGATAGCGTTCCCCCTGAAAAGAAAGGATGAGCAAGATGATTGTACGTGAACACGAGAAAACATTCAGCTTTGTGCAGCAACATCATCATGGACACCTCGCCGGTGAATTAATGAAACACTGGAAGAAGGATATGTTTCCTGATGATCAATGGCGTCATTCCGTATTGACTGCCATTAGTAACCACGACATCGGCTGGGCTCCTTTTGATAAACAGCCTTTTTGGAATGATGCGAAGTCGGCACCTTTTCAATTCACTGACTTCCCCCTGCTCCCTAAAACAGTACTTTATCGCCAAGGAATTGATGATGTAGAACAGATGGACCAATATGCAGCAATGCTTTGTAGTCTTCATTATGAACAGTTTATACAGAGTAACAACGAAAAAGAGGCTAAGCTATTTATCAAGGGTGAACAGAATCGTCGTGAACGATTGTGTAAAGAAATCGAGGGTTTTGATAAGGATTTATTTGAAAAGCATTTTGCTTTGCTTCAGCTTGGAGATAACTTTTCCTTATATTGTTGTGTGAATGATCCAGGTATCGACAAAGCGAATGAACATGTATTCTTTCGCGACGGCATTCCTTCTACAAGCATTTTCCATACATTACCGGTAGGACGAATTGGGATATACTTTGCAGATCAGCACACTGTTAAAGTGGAAAATTATCCTTTTAGTTATTCATTTGACGTTGAAGTAAAGCAAAAGACTGTCTTGAAAAAAGATATTGAGGATCACGGATTGCAAGTAGCTTATGAAAAGGCTGACTATGAAGTAATTCCTTTTCATTTTACGCCGTCAAATAAATAAAAAATGCAGAAAGAAGAAATAATTTCCTCTTTCTGCACTCCATTATTGCTTCACACGTACTTTACTTGCAAGTTCTTTCAACGCTTCCACTTTATCCGTCTGCTCCCATGGCAATTCGATGTCAGTGCGGCCAAAGTGACCGTACGCTGCTGTTTGTTTGTAGATAGGACGACGTAGGTCGAGCATTTTAATAATGCCTGCCGGTCGAAGGTCAAATAATTCACGTACGAACTCTACTAATTGAGTTTCGGATAGTGTACCGGTATCAAATGTATTGATCGAGATAGAAACCGGGCTCGCTACTCCAATAGCGTACGCCAACTGAACTTCACAGTGCTCAGCCAGTCCAGCTGCAACGATATTCTTTGCAACATAACGTGCTGCGTAAGAAGCAGAACGGTCCACTTTCGTAGCATCCTTCCCTGAGAATGCACCGCCACCATGACGGGCATATCCACCATACGTATCGACGATGATTTTACGTCCAGTCAGACCGGAGTCTCCTTGAGGTCCACCCACAACAAAGCTGCCAGTAGGATTAATGAAGTATTTAGTATGCTCGTCCAATAAGTTTTTTGGAACGACTGCATCAATCACAACGTTCTTTATATCCTTCTCAATTTGCTCGAGTGTCGCTTCAGGATGATGTTGTGTAGAAATAACGATTGTGTCGATTCGCACAGGATTATTATCTTGATCGTATTCTACCGTCACTTGTGTTTTTCCGTCAGGACGTAAATAAGATATAAGTTCTTCTTTACGCGCTTGTGCCAAGCGATGTGCCAATTTATGAGAAAGGCTGATGGGTAGAGGCATTAACTCAGGCGTTTCATTACATGCATATCCAAACATTAGACCTTGGTCTCCTGCACCGATTGCATCCAATTCTTCATCTGACATAGAGCCTTCGCGTGCTTCGAGTGCCACGTTGACACTTGCAGCGATTTCAGGTGACTGCTCATCAATGGAAGTAAGTACAGCGGACGTTTCGTAATCGAAACCGTATTTCGCACGAACATACCCGATTTCCTTAACAGTATCACGAACAACTTTTGGAATATCCACATACGTTGTCGTAGTAATTTCTCCCATTACTAATACGAGTCCTGTTGTGATACTCGTTTCACATGCCACACGCGCATTTGGATCTTCCGTTAGGATTGCATCTAAAATTGCGTCTGAAATTTGGTCGCACATCTTGTCAGGATGGCCTTCTGTAACTGATTCTGATGTAAACAGTCGACGGTTTGTCATGTTGTTTCCCCCTATATTAAGCATCATGATACGGTACTCTCATAAGTCCCTGGTAAAGTTCCACGCCTAGACGTCAAGCATATACCATAAGGATTCAGGGCTAGACAATATAAAAAGCCCTCCACTCATATTCAATCCATGAGTAAAAGGCAAAATTTCACGCGCAGCACCTTTCACTCTTATCGTCCAAGGAATTAAACCTTGCTTCAGGTTTGGCACCTTCGCGTTAGACTTGCGTCTATTGCAGGTTGCCGGGTTTCACAGGGCCTGTACCCTCCACCAACTCGGGATAAGAGTATCCGTTCATGTCACATCGTATTAAAAAGTTTGGATTTTGTCAAATTATTTCTCCTAAATCACTTGAGTTTTCCATTAGTATAGATTAATATTCTTAATGTGTTATACTATTTACGAATTAGGATATTCTCATCAAGATAAAAATAAATCGACTACGCAAAGGACGGTATGTAAACATGATATCTGCAAAAATTGATGATAGTTTAAAAAGTCTTCTTAGTGGAAGCAACGTGACGATCCAAGCGTCTGTGGCGGAATTAACGGAAAAAGCAGTAGCAAGAGGCGAAGCTAAACTTTCTGCCGACGGTGCGATCACTGCACGTACAGGTAAATATACAGGACGCTCACCTAAGGACAAATTCATCGTTGAAGATGCAGTGTCTAAGGATAAAGTAGATTGGGGTAGCACGAACAGTCCGATTTCAGAGGAGATCTTTGATTCATTATACACGAAAGTCATCGATCATTTGAAGAAAAAAGATGAACTCTTTGTATTTAAAGGGTTTGCAGGGGCAGATAAAGACTCTCAATTGTCTATCCAAGTAATTAACGAATTAGCTTGGCAAAATCTGTTCGTTCACCAACTATTCATCCGTCCAACCAAAGAAGAATTGAAAGCACATGAATCGCAATTCACCATTTTGGCTGCCCCTTCATTTAAAGCGGATCCAAAAGTGGATGGCACGAACTCTGAAACGTTCATCATTGTATCGCTGGAAAAGCGAATTGTCTTAATCGGTGGAACAGAGTACGCTGGAGAAATGAAAAAGTCTATTTTCTCTGTTATGAACTTCTTACTTCCTGAGCAAGATATCCTATCCATGCACTGTTCGGCAAACGTTGGAGAAGAAGGCGATGTTGCTTTATTCTTCGGTCTTTCTGGAACAGGTAAAACGACACTTTCAGCAGATGCTAACCGTAAACTTATTGGTGATGATGAACACGGATGGTCTGATAATGGCGTATTTAATATTGAAGGCGGATGTTACGCAAAATGTATCAATCTTTCTGCTGAAAAAGAACCTGAAATCTTCGGAGCAATCCGTTTTGGCGCTGTTTTAGAAAACGTAGTACTGGATGAAGAGACACGCATTGCTGATTATGATGATAAATCATTAACAGAAAACACACGTGCTGCATATCCAATCGAAAACATTGATAATATCGTGACACCGTCAGTTGCTGGTCATCCGAAGAACATTATCTTCCTTACAGCTGATGCTTCTGGTGTATTGCCTCCAATCTCGATTCTTTCAAAAGAACAGGCAATGTACCACTTCTTGAGCGGTTTCACTTCCAAACTTGCTGGAACTGAGCGTGGAATTACTGCTCCTGAACCAACATTCTCTACTTGCTTCGGTTCACCATTCCTACCACTTCCTGCAGCTACATATGCAGAGATGCTTGGAAAGAAAATCGATGAGCACGGTTCAAAAGTATTCCTTGTGAATACAGGATGGACTGGTGGGATCTACGGTGTAGGTTCACGTATGAACTTAGGCTATACACGTACAATGGTGCGCGCTGCAATCGCCGGGAAGTTGGACAATGTAGAAACAAAGAAGAACGAAATCTTCGGATTGGAAATGCCTCTTGAAATCGAAGGTGTACCAAGTAATGTTCTACACCCTCGTTACGCTTGGGAAGATCCAAACGAATACGATAAAGAAGCAAACCGTTTGGCTGATGCTTTCCGTGAGAACTTCAAGAAGTTTTCTCACGTTTCAGAAGACATCGCAATCAAAGGCGGACCACCCGTCAGTAAATAATGGCATACGAAAAGGCTGACCCCTCTGGTCAGCCTTTTTACGTCTACATTGTAATCACTTAAGCGGTGGCGGATGCACATCATTGTCGCTTCATCCAATCCACTGCTTTTTTCACAAGTTGTCGATTCATTTCAGGAGGAATATAATGCGTAAAGCCTTCTAAATACCAAGTTTCAAACTCTTTATTCGCATCACGCAATGCATTCTCCAGCAATAAAGCCTGATCAAACGATACATTCGTATCAAGAGTTCCGTGGATAATCAATGCCGGAATATCAATATTCTCTATCTGGAATAGCGCTGTTCTTTCACGATACGCATCTGGTTGACTATTCGGCGTGCCACCGATGACACGCTTCATCATACGTCGCATATCCTGTCGCTCTTTGTATGTGAAGATCACATCTGAAACTCCTGCCCATGTTACCATAGAAGTTAAATCTTCGCGCATAATGGCTGTCCATAAGGCCATGATCCCGCCTCTTGAAAAAGAGAATAAATGAATGCGATCTGAATTGACTGCACTTTGCTGTTTCAGCACTTCCACGCCTGTCACGGCATCATTGCGATCCTCCCCCGCAAATTCATCCTTTCCTTCACCACCACGATTGCCGCGATAATAAGGAGCGAATACCACAAGACCATGCGACGCAAATTGTGCAATACGCGCTGGCCTCACCATCCCTACATGTTGGATACCGCCACGTAAATAAAGCAATCCATCATACCGTCCTTTTGCTTTCGGTGTTGCCAGAAGTCCTTTTACAAGCAAGCTATCAGAACTATAGGTGATTTCTTCCAATCTGACATGGGGGTTTGGGGAGGGATAATCTTTTCTCCGTATGATTTTACCATCAGTTAGTTCTATCATTCGCTTCCACCCACTTCCTAAGCTCACCCATTCCGCGATCTTTCATATGAAAGCTGAGTTCAGTACAAGCATCTAGTTCAGCGTCGGTCATCCAAACTACGCCTTCTGTTTCCATTAACGTAAAGTCTTTTTCCACATGTGTTATATCTCCTGTGAAAACGGCTTTGCAAAAAGGCGGATCAGTAAAGACTACGTACTCAGCAAATGAATGTATATTTTCTACAGTGACGCCTGTTTCTTCCATCGTTTCCCGAATAGCAGCTTGTTCAATTGTCTCTCCTAATTCCGCTTTTCCACCAGGAAATTCAATGCCGCGTATTCTATGTTTGGTCAATAACCAGCGATTGTCGTGCTTAATAATAACGAGCACATGGCGAGATTCAATTTGATGTAAATTGGGTCCAAAAGTCAATTCCACATGGGCCCCTTGTAAATCTTCAAATTTCAGCAATACGGATCACGTCCTTTCCTCTAGTGTAGCGGAAAGATGAGCGAGGAATCAACGAAATAGCGGTAGTTGCTCGATAAAACGTTTGGATTCATCATCGGTAAATTCATGAATCAGTGCAAAGACCTTCTTCAATCGTAAATCCAATTTGTCATTGTCTGGGTCATAATGATATTGAGCATAAGGTAAATGCGATCGAAGGAAATTTTGCCATTCTAGTTGTTCCATCTGAGCAAATAGTTTTTCGAAAACAGGATAAACTTCTTTTGTAACCTCTACTTTATATTCCCATGTCGAAGAGTGAGGATCTGCAAGTACTAATTTGTGATTAAGTGATATATACATTGGATATTTTTCTTCTATCATAATCATCCTACTTTCTCTTTTTACGTAGGATGCTTCATAAAGAAAAAATTATTCTACAGCAAAAAACCTATTAACGATATATTGTTAATAGGTCATCGCTTTAAATTTCTTGATCCTGTTCTTCATACACTACTTTTTCAACTGCCAACGCTACATTAATGTGAACGTTAGGATCTAATGGATGCGGTACTAAATCGTCACGCTTTGTGCTATCTACAATGGCCAAGGCTGCAGCGATAAGCATTGGATACGTGATAGCTTTCGCATTTGCATTAAGTGCACCACGGAAGATGCCTGGGAATCCAAGAACATTATTGACTAGACGACCATCAGCCGCATAAGCTGCGCCTGCTTCCAATGCAATTTCTGGAGTGATTTCTGCGTTCGGATTAGATAAAGCCAAGATGATTTGACCTGTACGAATCATTTCTGGCTTAATGAGATTTGCAACACCAGTTGTCGCAATGACTACATCGCATGTCTCCATGATTTCTTCCATTGTTTCAACGACGGTACCACCGTACTTCGCTAACATCTCTTTGGCACGGGGATTAGGATCTGTTCCTTTCATTTCTGCTACACCATATGCCATAAACATGCGGCTGATTGCTAGACCTGCTGCGCCTAAACCAATTTGTCCGACTGAAGCATCGGCCAGGTCCACTCCAACATGTTTGCATGCTGTGAGCGCTGCTGCTAATGCTACGACTGCTGTGCCATGCTGATCATCATGCATAACAGGAATCGGCAATTCTTTTTTTAAACGCTCTTCAATTTCAAAGCAATGCGGGGATCCAATATCCTCCAGTAAAATCGCACCAAAGCCTTGATGGATATGTTTGATCGTTTCTACGACTTCATCGGGATTGCTTGTATCAAGTAAAATAGGGATACCACTAATACCAACGAATTGATCAAATAAGACAGCTTTTCCTTCCATAACGGGCATCCCCGCTACAGGACCAATATCTCCAAGGCCTAAAATAGCTGTACCATCTGTCACGATTGCCACTGTATTTGAAATACCTGTGAAATAATTTGCCTGTTCCGGATCTTCTTGGATTGTTTTGCATACACTTGCCACACCCGGTGTATAGACTCTCCGTAAATCTGCCAGAGAACGAATTTCATGAGTGGCTTTCATATGAATTTTTCCGCCTTCATGCATTTGCAATACATCATCTGTAATAGCTTGAACTTTGATACCTTGTTTTAAGTTTTCAATCGCTACCACGATTTCAGCCAAATGCTCTTGATCATTACATTGTAATGCAATTTCTCTAATCGTAGAAAGCGTTCCTACTTTAATCGTTTGGATGTCACCAATATCCCCATTTAACTGACCAATTGCCATAGTAACTTTACCAAGATTGCCCGGTTTAGAAGGAGTTTCGATAATTAAATTACGCAAATATTGTCCTTGAGCCATTTTCAATATACCTCCTACTATGTCTCGTTTTATTTATATTCTAACAGTATTTCTGTCTACTTCCATAAAAAAACACACATCTCTAATTATTCAAGATGTGTGTTCTCCATTCAAGCCTTGATATCGATAGAAGCGCCTTTCGTTGGATGCGCTACAGATTGGTTTTCAAGACCATTTAGCATATCATTCATAGCAGAAGTCTCCATTGAAAGAGCCTTATTCATGACGCTCATTTGAACGGTTGATTGCAAGCTTCTCAACTGGCTGGACATGATTGAATTGATATCCATATCGTTCAACTCCTTCCTGGTATTCACTTCTTACTATCGGCTAATTTTTTGATGAATGAAGAGTTTTACTCGTTTGTTTCGCCGAGAAATGCGTTTAACATCCATTGATGCTTTTCCACACTCTGATAAACGGCATTTAACATATCTTCCGTCATATGATCTGAATCCTTCGCTGCAAGTTCCATACCTTTTTTCAATGATTTCATGGTCTTATCAAAATCATCTACTAACGTCTGCACCATATCATTCGCTTTTTCTGTGCCTTTTGCTTCGTCGACAACAGATTCAGATAAATGCTGGGATAATGTTGCAGTCGGTTCGCCACCTAAAGTCAGTACACGTTCTGCAATTTCGTCCATATGCAATGTTGCTTCATTGTACAACTCTTCAAATTTAGCGTGTAATGTGAAGAATTGACTTCCTTTTACATACCAGTGATAGTTATGAAGCTTCGCATACAATACAGACCAGGTAGATACTTGTTTGTTTAGTTCCTGAATTAATTCCTTAGACATAAAAAAACACTCCTATAATCGTTTTATGCTTCTCTCTTTTAATTTACCACTTATATAGGTAAACTAAACCTTATTACGTCAAAAGGTGATGGATATAGTGAAGAAAGTATTTATACAACTGATCCGGTTCTACCAGAAATTTATTTCCCCCCTATCACCGCCCTCATGCCGATTTCATCCCACTTGTTCACATTATGGTGTGGAAGCAATTGAGACGCACGGAGCGCTCAAAGGTAGTTGGCTTGCGGTAATGCGAATTTTAAAATGTCATCCATTTCATAAAGGTGGATTTGATCCAGTACCTCCCAAAAAATCAGATACGAAATAATCCGTACTAGGTTGCAAACATACAACATATCTTGTATGATGAAAAAACAATCTAAATAGTAATCATTCCGATTACGTCACGGAGGCATTTTGAATGAAAAATCGTTTACTACTGCTGGCAGCCGCTTTGTTGCTAGTATTAAGTGGTTGTACCAATAGTGCAACTACCGAACCGGATGATACGTCATCCAAACCATTACTCGTTTACACTACTGTCTATCCATTGCAATATTTCACTGAACGCATAGGTGGAGAGTACGTCGACGTGAAATCCATCTACCCGCCTGGGACAGATGAGCACGTGTTTGAGCCTACACAGAAAGATATGATGTCCTTGGCAAAAGGAGATTTATTCTTCTATATAGGACTTGGACTTGAAGGTTTTGTACAAAAGACGGAGAAAACGTTGCAGAATGAAGAGATTCAGTTTGTTCCAATCGCTGATTACATCGATTTCGAGGAATTGGAAGAGGGGCATTCTCACGAACATGGAGAAGAAGAGCATGATGATCACGGACATGAAGGGGCAGTCGATCCACATGTTTGGATATCCCCTTATCTCAGCACGAAACTCGCGGAGAAAATCACACAAGAGTTGTCGGATGAACTACCTGAACATGCAGAGTCTTTCAAGAAAAACTTTGATGTTTTATATGATGAATTAGAAGAATTAGATCGCGGATTTAAAACCATGGCAGATGCCGCACCAAACAAAACATTCTTCGTGTCCCATGCAGCATTCGGCTACTTGGCAGACGCTTACGGGTTACAGCAACTTGCAGTATCTGGTCTTGACTCGCAGAATGAACCTTCACAAAAAGAATTAGCTTCTCTTGTGAAAAATGCAAAAGAACAAGACATCCAGTATATTTTATTTGAACAAAACGTCAGCTCAAAATTGGCTGAAGTCATTAAAAAAGAACTGGATGCCGAAGCACTTACTTTGCATAATTTGAGTGTGTTAACTGAAGAAGATATTCAAAAGGAAGAAACGTACTTTACTCTTATGGAACAGAATTTGGCAGTATTGAAAAAAGCATTAGGTAGCTAACAGTGGATGTATACTCCACTGTTTTTTTATAGCCATTTTTTCAATTCGAATCGCATGAGTTTATTCGATGCATTGCGAGGCAGTTGCTCTACGAATCGAAATTCCTTTGGTAGTTTATAACGCGCTAGACGTTCGGAACAGAATTCCAACAGTTCTTGCGTGTTAGCTGAACCCACGAGGAATGCAACAGGTACTTGTCCCCACTCCGGATCCTCTCTCCCACAAACGCCAGCTTCCCTTATAGTAGGATGTGCTAGTAACACATTTTCAATCTCGGCAGGATAAATATTCTCCCCACCTGAAATAATCAAATCAGCACGTCGATCCACGATGAACAAATAACCTTCCCCGTCAAGATAGCCAGCATCTCCTGTAGCAAGCCAACCATCTTCGGTCAGCGCATTGTGTGTACTTTGACTTCCGATGTAACCTGGTGTCACGTGAGGACCTTTTATGAGTACTTCCCCTATTTCACCTGGTTGAACAGTATCTTTAATTGCCACTTGATTGAAAAATAACGGTTTACCTGCTGAACCTAGCTTACGCGTCGCATCTGCTTTTCCAAGAGTCGTCGTTTGCGAACATGTTTCGGTCATACCGTATGTCTGAAGTATCGGGAGTCCACGTGCAGTCGCGCGCTCCAAATAATCCAGTGGTACGGGACCTCCACCTACGAGCATAGTACGAAATTGTGGATGTGCTTTGCTATCAGTTGCTTCCATCACACGAACTATTTGATCGAGCGTCAAGGCAACAACCGACATGGCGGTTACACGCCCTGCTATGATTTGTGCAGCAGCTTCTTTTGCATCAAATTTTTCGTACAAGCGCATTTCCATTCCGTAGATCACGGAGCGAATGACGATCGATAGTCCACTTATATGGAATAACGGCATCATGCAAAGCCATGAATCTTCATCGGTCAATCCGAGATTCAACGCTGAAGCGAGTGCGCTCGACGTATGATTTCCAGCTGTCTGTCGGACTCCTTTAGGAACACCTGTAGTGCCTGAAGTGTACATAATCGATAGCGTCTGATTTTCAGTCCACTGTTCCAGCATGATGAACTCTTTTCGCTCAGACTGTCGAACTGCGGAATAGTATAAGCTCTTGATATGACCTAATTTTGGATAGGTATGTATTTGATCGTCTACAAGCATAATTTGGGCTTCGGAATCACGTACTTGCCAATCTAATTCTTGTTCTGTCATCCGATTGTTCAGACAGACTACCTCCACACTTAATAACCAGCACGCATGGATGAAAAGTACCGTTTGTTCATTGGAGTGGCTGAGTAGCGCCACCCTACTTTCGGATTCAACTCCAAGATGATGAAGTTGTTGTGCGATTTCAAGGGATTGTTCATATAGTTCAAGATATGACCACTGTCCTTGCCCGGTAACTAAAGCGGATGCGTCAGGCGTCAATTTGGCCCGTTGTGCAAGCCAATTTGGAATCATCATAGGTAACTCCTCCAATTAAAAATAACGTAATGAAAAAGCTGCCTAAGTTAGGCAGCTTTCATTTATTTAAGGGAAACGTGGGAATTGATCGAAGTCCGGTTTACGCTTTTCTTTAAACGCGTCGCGTCCTTCTTTCGCTTCATCCGTTGTGTAATAAAGCAATGTAGCGTCTCCAGCCAGTTGCTGAAGTCCAGCCAAGCCGTCTGTATCTGCATTCATTGCCGCTTTCAGGAAGCGAAGTGCAGTTGGACTTTTACCTAGCATTTCTTCACACCATTGAACGGTTTCGTCTTCTAGCTGCTCATAAGGAACCACAGTGTTGACTAAGCCCATATCGAGTGCTTCTTGCGCGTCGTATTGACGGCATAAGTACCAGATCTCACGTGCTTTTTTATGGCCAACAATGCGTGCAAGGTATCCTGAACCATATCCTGCATCAAATGAGCCTACAGTAGGCCCTGTTTGTCCGAAACGTGCATTGTCTGCAGCAATCGTCAAGTCACATACTACATGTAACACGTGACCGCCCCCAATTGCGTATCCTGCTACCATTGCAACAACTGGTTTTGGAATAACGCGAATCAAACGTTGAAGATCTAAAACATTCAAACGTGGAATTTCGTCGTCTCCAACATACCCACCGTGACCACGAACAGATTGATCGCCACCAGAGCAGAACGCTTTCTCTCCTTCACCAGTTAACACGATCACTCCAATTCTCTGATCATCTCTTGCACGTGAAAATGCATCGATTAGTTCCATTACTGTTTTAGGACGGAATGCATTGCGCACTTCCGGACGATTAATCGTGATTTTTGCGATACCATTGTACATTTCGTACTTGATATCATCATATGTACGAAGCGTTTCCCATTGACGGGTCATAATAAATTCCTCCTCTAGTTTTACACTGTTTTCAGAAAGCTCTTTATCATTGTAGCAAATTGTTGAGGTTTTTCCACGTGAATTGCATGCCCTGCATTTTTTATCGTTTCGTGCCGGGCATTTGGCAGGTTTTTCATCATTTCCTGTGCAATAGTTTCAAATTTCTCGTCTTCACTTCCGGTAACTAATAATATAGGTAATGAAAGTTGCTCAAGCGTCTGCCAGTATGATGGCTGACTGCCCGTCCCAATCCCACGTAAACTGTTTGCCAGACCGGTTGGTCGTTGACAGAGGCGTTCATTGCGCACTGCTTGTCGTTGTGATTCAGACAGTTTCTTTTGTGTATGAAATAACGGAATCTCCTGCCAAAAGTCGACGAATTCTGTCATTCCTTGTTGTTCTATCTTATCTGCAAGCTTATTATCTGCGGTACGCCGTGCGAGTCGTTGTTCTGATGTACGCAAGCCTGGTGAACTGCTCTCAAGTACAAGACTCGTTACTTTTTCAGGATATGTTGCAGTATAGCCTAGCGCAACACGCCCACCCATCGAGTAGCCCAGCAAATTCGGCTTCTCAATTTCAAGCTTCTGTAAGACTTCATACAAATCCTTTATTTGTTCTTCCATCTTGTAGCGAGTAATCGTTTCGGGTGCCTCTGTCTTGCCATGTCCGATTAAATCAATCGCGACAACATGATAATCCGTCACAAGCTGTTCAATCGTTTCCTGCCAAGTAGCTGTCGAGCCTGTAAAACCATGCAACATGACAATTGGCGGCAAGAGTTCATCTCCGTATCGTGCAATGTGCGTATCAATGCCTCTGATCGTCAATAGTTCAGTCGTCAATGCGTTCCACCTTCTTCGCGATTTCCCGCCACACAGAGCGATGAGCTTCCACATTGTCTGCACGCACTGTTGCCACTTCAATAATTCGTAGATTAGTCCTCTTATCGGTTTGCATTGCCTGTTCGAATGCTTGTATCGTATCTACCGCATCATACTGCGCTTCATACATTGCTGCGATATGATGGAATGTTAAATTTGTGGGGGTTCCGAATAATTGCTCATAATGGTGTTCAATAGACGCTTGCGGTAAATAGGAAAATATCCCGCCACCGTTGTTATTAATCAGAACGATTGTCAAATCGGTTTGCTGTAAACGGGAAATAATCAATCCGTTGATGTCATGCAAAAAAGCTAAATCTCCAATCAATAAATAGGTCTTGCGTTTACGCCCTTCTTGAATACCTAGAGCAGTCGAGACTACCCCGTCAATCCCATTTGTTCCTCTATTGCAGAACAATGAAATATCGCGGTTTGTCTTTTGGAAATGCGTATCTACATCTCGAATCGGCATACTGCTGCTACAGACTACATCCGATCCATCCGGTAAGTTGGCAATGAATTGACGAACGAAGTGACCTTCGTCTTGATTGAAATGTTCATCGTCATTCATGACATCTGTGGAAATTTGATTGGCTTCAGTCCACTGTTTCGTATACTTTGTTCGCTCACGTGGTAGATATATTTGCTGCCACATACTCTCTGCACTCACTTGTAAATGATGGGTAGTCAGACCAATCGGATCACGATAGTTTGGTGAGTCATCGATCACGATATACGTTTCTGGACAACTCTTCTTCAAAAACAACAATAATGGTTTAGAGATGGGTTGCGGGCCGAATCGTATGACGCAATCAGGTCGCACTTTTTCGACAAACACTTCACTTTTCAGTAACGCATCATACTGATCAATACAAAGATCGTTACAATCTGAAGGCACTTGTGAGCGCAGATTGGACAGTGGATCGCATAGTACGGGCCATTGAAGCGCTTTAGCAAAGTCCCAGAAACAGTCCTTATCTAAAGTTGTCGCTAGCTCGCCCATAACGAGTATGCCTTTTTTCGATTGTGTAATGGCCGTTTCGAGTACTCTTGCCATTTCTTCTGTTACAGCCAAGTTCCCTACCAACTGTTGCTGGAATCGACTGACTTGCGCAGTTGCTTGTAAATCAATAAGTAACGGCTCCCGAAACGGGACATTTAAATGCACAGGTCCTTGTGGTGCAGTTTTTGCAACGGAAAGTAGTCTAACGGCACGTTGTTCCATATATCGTAAAATGTCTTCTCGATTTTCGGGCACAGGGAAATCGACACTATCTTTAACGTGCTCTCCGAACATGCGAATTTGATCGATTGCTTGTGGAGCACCAACTTCACGTAATTCATGCGGACGGTCCGCTGTGATGACGATCAACGGCAATCTTGCATAAAAAGCTTCTGTCACTGCAGGATGATAGTTCGATGCAGCTGTTCCTGATGTACATAGTAAAATAACCGGTTGTCCAGTCGCCTTCACTAATCCAAGTGCGTAAAAAGCTGCGGAGCGCTCATCGGTATGCATATAGGTCTGCATACCTTCAGAGTTCGTTAGCGCATACGCGAGTGGTGTTGATCTGGACCCGGGACTAATAACCGCTCTATTGGCTCCTTGCCGTATAAGAGCATCTGTTAAACGAAGCACATAACTCGTTAATCCTGTTTCATGATCATTCATGTAAACGGCCTCCGAGCGCGCGTAACACGGGACGGAATTTCACCCATGTTTCCGCATATTCTTCCGTTGGTGTAGAATCGGCTACAATACCTCCGCCAGCATATAAATATGCCTCATTGCCAGTTAGCAGTCCAGACCGAATGGCCACTGCAAACTCTCCATTACCCGCAGAATCCGCCCAACCAATCGGCCCGGCATAAAAGCCACGGTCCATTTGCTCTTCTTCGCGAATGATTTCGAGCGCTTTCTGACGTGGAACTCCACCTAGAGCAGGCGTTGGATGAAGTGCTTCTACTAGACGGAATATATCCTGATTCTTCGCAAGCTCGCCTTCAACCGGTGTGAATAAATGCTGTATATCTCGTACTTTCAAAAGCTTTGGTGTTTTATTGACTTGTAGTGATGTGCAAAAATCCGAGAAGACTTGCGTAATCATATCGACTACATATTGATGTTCTTCACGGTTTTTCTTATCTCGTAACAACAATTCTCCAAGTCGCTGATCTTCTTGAGCCGTTTTTCCGCGTTCAATAGAACCCGCTACACAAGCTGAATACGCATGTCCCTTATAAATTTCAACCAATCTCTCTGGCGTTGCACCGAAGAACATTTCCTTCCCAATTTGCAGACCAAAGTGATAGCTAGCAGACTGTTCATTCGTAATTGTATGCAACGCAGCAGCCTTTTGGAATTCTTCTTCGAACGTCAATTTAATTTTACGTGCAATGACTACTTTCTCTGCCTCTTGCGCTTTAATATGCGATGTCACGTGCTCCACGGCGTCCATATAGCGGTCCGTAGCCAATTCTGTCTGCTTGATTACGCTCGGCTTTCCTTGGAACGTGAATTCGTCAACCTGTGCAATATGAATTAAGCGGTCACGTTCTTGACGCAATGCTTCAAAGTCTGCTGCGGTTTGCGGTTCATCCGTAATATAATTAATCGATACATACGTTTTACCTTTTTCGATTTTCAGTTGGAATAAAGGCACAGTAAAATAAGCAGCTGGAAAAGCGTTCCACTCATCGTCTTGGCGGGTGTGAGGATCAAAAGAAAACCCTCCAAACAACACCGGATCGACATCTTTTTCTTCCTTAATCAAACCTTCACATAACGTTGCCCATTGTGAAGAAATCGACTGAAAACGATCCTTCTCCGCTGTTAGAACTGTAGCCTGACCCAAACCGACAAGTTTTACTGTCTTGTCTGCATTTTGCCAGAAGAAACGATGCTCACCATAATGTGAAAAGCCTGCTTCAAAAAAAGCAAGCGGACTAAGCGTTTCCACTTCCAATGTTTCCGTAAAAAAACGAGATTCAGCGCCTGTTGCCGGAACCGTCTTCTCTCGATCGGTCAATTTCCGAATCATCCCACTCTCTCCTTCTCATCGTGCAATATGTTTTTCGACAATTTACGCTCAGACTTCATTTCTCTGAACAATAAGTACCTCTATTCTAGCACATTGGACGCTGTACTTAATATATAATGTCTCGCTGTATAGGAGCGCATTCGACAATTATCTTTTGCAGTCATCTCTTCTTACCTAACTGCTTGTTTTTGTTGTATACTATCAGATGATGATTACATATATAAGGAGAGATTACCCGTGCAACACACAATAGAAACCGATACCGGCTGGCGAGTTTGGTGGCAGCTAACGCGCCCACACACATTGACTGCTGCTTTTGCACCTGTCTTTTTAGGGACCATGATTGCGTTACAATACGGACCACTTCATTTCCCGTTATTTTTAGCGATGCTTGTAGCAAGTTTATTTTTACAGATGGCTACGAATATGTTCAATGAATACTATGATTTCAAACGAGGACTCGACGATGAACACTCGATCGGTATTGGCGGTACAATCGTCCGGAACGGCGTACAACCAAAAACCGTATTAAATTTAGCGCTCATTCTGTATGGCTTATCTGTTCTCCTAGGCATTTACATTTGCATGGAATCTTCTTGGTGGCTTGCCGTCGTAGGTTCTGTTGCCATGCTGATTGGCTATTTGTATACTGGCGGACCCTATCCGATTGCTTATACCCCATTCGGCGAGCTGGTTTCTGGATTTATTATGGGCATGCTATTAATTTTAATTGCATTCTATATTCAAACAGGAACTGTCACTGGCAATGCCATATTGCTTTCTGTACCGAGCATGCTTTTAGTAGGTGCGATTATGTTAGCAAACAATATTCGGGATATTGTACAAGATACTAAGGGTGGCAGAAAAACCATGGCAATTCTTATAGGTCGAAATAATGCTGTAACGATATTGGCAATGTTTTTCATCGTGTCGTATGGATGGATCATTGCACTTGTCGTGACAGGTGATGTGTCTGCATGGGCATTACTCGTACTACTGAGTATTCCCAAACCGCTACATGCTACGAAAACCTTCCGAAAGTATGAACAACCCATTCAAGTCATGCCTGCGATGAAGGATACTGGCGTTACCAACACGCTGTTTGGCCTGCTTCTCGGTATCGGCATTCTCATCGCTCACTTCATCTGAATAAACTATCTCCACAACGTCCACACTGAAAAAGGTGGACGTTTTTTTGTTGTAGAGGTTTACTATTGCTTGTAAACAGGGAAAGACTGAAATAAGAAAGCTTTATCGGTCAACTAAGAAAGCCACATAGAAAGGGTCGTGACTATATTGTTAACAACTAAACAAATTCAACAACTCGAAAAAGAATTACGAGCTATGGAAGAACGTTTGACTGAAACAGAAAACGAGACGGAGATTGTAAAGACTGCACAAGAAGATGTAGGCGAATTATCCATGTATGATAATCACCCCGCTGATATGGGAACAGAATTATATGAGCGTGAAAAGGACATGGCACTCAATACACACGCAGAAGGTGAGCTAGAAAAAGTTCAGAACGCGCTACAAGCCATGCAGGACGGCACTTATGGCAAATGTGAAGTCTGTGGTAAGGAAATACAATTTGAGCGCTTAGAAGCAATCCCTTACACGACTGTGTGTATTGATGACGCGAAAAAAGATGTTCCAACTGATCGACCGGTTGAAGAGGATTTATTAATCATGGCAGATCCTAATTCATTTGCAGCACGAAGGGAAGGAGACGCAATAGATTACGAAGATAGCTTCCAGGAAATCGCACAATCAGGAACATCTGAAACACCTTCAGACTTCTCAGGCAATAAAAATCGAGACTACGGCGATCTGTACGATGAAGAAAATGAAGATAGTGTAGAAGAATATGAAGAGTTTGCAGTGTCTGACATTACCGGTGAACCAGCTGGGTTTGTACGCACTGCAGACGCGATAGAATATGAAGAGGAGTTGGATGTGGAAGGGATTGAATCACCATTAGGTGACATCCCTTATAAAGAAAGTGACAGCTATATTGATGCAGAGAAAGATAAGTAATTAAAAAAAGAGTAAGTCCCACATGCGTTCATTGTAGGGCTTACTCTTTTGCATGTACTTTCGTTCCTTAACTTCACTAGCCGTTGCATACTATCAAGTACCAGTTTGAGGACAGATAGCAGTAGCGTGACAACTTTTTCAAATAGCAGTGCATAAATTGTCAACACGACTCTACACTATTGCAAAGCCTTGTACTCCCCTCAGCTGCTTCCTACATAACTTATATCGGATAATAGAAAAAGGTATTGCACAGTTGTGCAATACCTTTTTATGTATGACCCCTACGGGATTCGAACCCGTGATACCGCCGTGAAAGGGCGGTGTCTTAACCGCTTGACCAAGGGGCCAAAATTATGGCGGAGAAGGAGGGATTCGAACCCTCGCACCGCTTTCGCGATCTACACCCTTAGCAGGGGCGCCTCTTGAGCCACTTGAGTACTTCCCCATAAAAATGGCTCCGCAGGTAAGACTCGAACTTACGACCGATCGGTTAACAGCCGATTGCTCTACCACTGAGCTACTGCGGAATGGTGGGCCTAAGTGGACTCGAACCACCGACCTCACGCTTATCAGGCGTGCGCTCTAACCAGCTGAGCTATAGGCCCCTATTGGAGCGGGTGGGGAGAATCGAACTCCCATCATCAGCTTGGAAGGCTGAGGTTTTACCACTAAACTACACCCGCAATTATGGTGGCTCAGGACGGAATCGAACCGCCGACACAAGGATTTTCAGTCCTTTGCTCTACCAACTGAGCTACTGAGCCACATTTGTTACTTCCATAAAGACGCTTTTCTAAGCGTATGTATAAAATGGCGGTCCCGACGGGAATCGAACCCGCGATCTCCTGCGTGACAGGCAGGCATGTTAACCGCTACACCACGGGACCTTGGTTGCGGGGACAGGATTTGAACCTGTGACCTTTGGGTTA
>NZ_PDYV01000009.1:0-131875 GCF_002743235.1 Sporosarcina sp. P25 | reverse complement strand
GAATCGACTGTCCGGACTTCTGTATACGTGTCATATTCCCAAGCGACTTGAAGCAAATCTTCCCGTGTGAATGTGCGATTTGGCCGGTTCATCATCGCTTCTATAATATAGAATTCCTTTAACGTAAGACGAACTTCATGCGTGTCATAGAGGATGGAATAGGACTCCAAGTTAAGCGTAAATGGGCCTTCTTGAATAGTCTTTGGTTGATTTTCTTCTTCTGTACGTCGTAATGCCACACGTACTCTTGCTGTGAGTTCGCGTTCGTCAAATGGTTTCGTAATATAATCATCCGCACCTTGGTCGAGTCCTTTTACCACATCTGATTTATCGGAACGAGCCGTTAATAAAATGACCGGTACATCTGAAATTTTTCTAATTCTACGGCAAACTTCCCATCCATCCATGCCAGGCATCATCACATCGAGGAGGACGAGATGTACGTCCTCCGTTTTGAACACTTCAAGTGCTTTTTGGCCGTCCGTCGCTTGCAAACAGCGATATCCGTGTGGAGTGAGGAATAGTTCTAGCAGATCGAGCATGCGTTGTTCATCATCAATAAGCAAAATGGTTTTCATTTGGATCACCAACTCCTATTTTAATCGTACCGTAAAGATACTACCTTTATCCAATTCGCTCTGTACTTCGATAGTGCCACCATGTGCTTCTGTTAATTCCTTCACTGTCGCTAAACCAAGACCCGCACCGCCGAACGAACGGGAACGAGATTTCTCGACACGATACAATTTTTCGAATATTTGTTGCTGATTTTCAACTGCAATACCACACCCACTGTCTTGGACTTGTAAAACCGTATGCTTTTTATCTTGAAAAGCACGAACGATTACCGTACTGCCAGTTTCAGAATAGTGAAGCGCATTGTCTAACAGATTAAGAATAATTTGTTCAAGTCGCATTCGATCCGCCACTAGAGAGAAATCGCGGACTTGTTCAATCAGCAACGTAATTCCTTTCAAATCAAATGATGGTTGGACAAGTTGGACAATATCTCGGATGAACGCGTCAGCGGAGAATTCGGATTTCGTCACAGTGAACGTCATTTCATCCATTTGAGCGAGGTCCATTAAGTTTTTCACAAGTGTTTTTAAGCGCTCGGCCTCTTCTTCGATAATCGATAAGTAGTTAAATCGCTCCGTATCATTCAATTCTGTGCGCTGTGCCACTTTAGCGTAGCCGATTAAGTACGTAAGGGGAGTGCCCATTTCGTGAGATACAGACGCGAGAAACTCTTTTCGTTCGCGTTTGACGCGGCTTAAGTCATTCGATAATTTCCGAATGGAAGCGGCCAATTCTCCCAGTTCATCATTCGAAAACTTCGGCAAGTCCACATCGTACAATCCTTCGCTCATCTGCTCCGTCGCTTCTTTCATGCGAATGAGTGGACGTGTCAACCATTTAGATAGTAATAAGTAAACCATAAATAGAACGACAATGCTGCCGCCACCAGCAAGTAGAAAATGAATATTGAGTTGATTGACAAGTTGACGTATAGGAATGGTACTTTGAAGCATGACGAGAGTCCCAGCATGTCCTTTCGCCTCATATGGATGCACGCTGACGAGGTAAGGAATCTTTTCCCAATCAACTGGCAATATAGTATCTTGCTTCGGTTGCTTTTCATGTAATTGATTCAAATAAGGCGTGAGGACCTCTTCATTTTCCAATGAATGCTGGACGATCTGTCCACTATTATCGAGAATAGCGACGTCTCGTTCACCACCGCTTTCCATTAGAATGATATGCTGCAACGTCGTTTCAGTATAATTATCTTCCAAGACATTTCGATGGTTGCTACCTGTTTTTAAAAGTCGATCTAGTTCTTCATCCACCCGAGCATGTGTGATGGTCTGATGTAAATACACCATCAGCAATGTATCCATAATAAGAAAGGAAATAATAAATGAAGCCGCTAACTTCGTTGAAATTTTCTTCATAGCATGCGCCCCTTTACTCTATTGAGCAGTATAAGATAAATGTATCGAAAATGTATGCAGAAAGCACCCATTACGCGCATGGCTGGCGGTAGTTGTACTAAAATCATGCAAGTCTTTTTCCATTGGACGTTATTACAATTAAGGAGTTTCTAAGGAGTTTAGGGATTTAGCCCAAAGAAAGATAAGAGATTGTTATACTAGTATTAATTTTATGAAGGAGTGAATCTGATGAAAAAACAAGTACTTACACTAAGTGCCGCGTTTGCTCTAGTGCTTGCAGGATGTGGAGAGACCACGCCAAAAGAACAAGAACCTGCTAAGAGTGAAGAAACTTCACATAATGATATGGAAGGAATGGACCATTCTAGCGATGGAAGTATTCCTGAAGGTTTAATGGAAGCTGAAAACCCGACATACCCCGTTGGATCTGAAGCCATTATTGAAACGGATCATATGGAAGGGATGAAGGGCGCCACTGCAACTATAGTGGGCGCATTTGATACGACTGCATATTCCATCAATTACCCACCGACAGATGGTGGTGAGAAAGTGATCGATCATAAATGGGTCGTTCATGAAGAAATAGAAGATCCCGCACCTGCTCCGCTTGAAAAGGGAACTGAAGTGACCGTACTCGCTGATCATATGGCAGGTATGGAAGGCGCGAAAGCAGAAATTGAATCAGCCGAGAAGACTACTGTCTATATGATCGATTATGCGTCTACTACAGATGGAGAAGAAGTGCAAAATCACAAATGGGTTGTGGAAGATGAGTTATCAGAACAGTAATTAACAAACGATAGAGTTGCCTAGCGCAGCTCTTTTCATTGTACTTACGTTCGGATCATGTACACTATACATAAAAGGCAGAACTTGCGCTACATGTTCTCTTCATAAGTACGGAATCTTGATCTTGCTAAACAGCTACCAAAATAAAATGAATAGGTCGTGATACGATGAAAGGAAAAATGATGGCTATGTTGCTACTGGTCACCGCTTTATTAGTCGGTTGTAGTAAAGAAAATGCCAATAACGAAGCACAAACCCCACAAGCACCACAAGAATCAGTGGACATTAAAGAATTAGTGAACGACTATACCGTTAGAAATGCTGTAGCTGCGTCTGCTTCTATTACATCGTCTGAACTGATTGTCACGGATGATGATAAAAAAGTTACAACGTACGATCTGCCAGAAGATGAGTTTTTTGTATCGATTGCTCCTTTCGTGAACACTACACACCCGTGCGACGTCCATAGTCTAACAGGTTGCCAAGGTGAACTCGTTGAGGAAGATTTCGATGTGCATATAGAAGATTCAGAAGGTAATGTAATTCTCGATGAAGTTAAGACAACTGAAGCGAATGGATTTATCGACTTATGGCTGCCGCGTGATGATACATTCACAGTCACAATCAAACAAGACACGAAAGAAACTGTAGCTGAAATTACTACATTCGATGGGGACAACACGTGCATCACCACTATGCGTTTGGAGTGATTTCGAAAGTAAACTTCATATGAAAAAAACTGTGCCGCAAACGTTTGCGGAACAGTTTTTTTATGTGTAATTATACTTGGTTAGCTTGATGCAATTGAGCAAATGTACCATTTTGGCGCAATAAATTTTCATACGTTCCTTGCTCTTCAATACCATCTTCGGTCATCACGATGACTTGATCAGCATTACGAATCGTTGTGAGACGATGCGCGATGATGAGTGTAGTACGATTAACGGCTAATTCTTCCAGTGATTGTTGAATGATGCGTTCCGTTTCGGTATCAAGTGCGGAAGTCGCTTCATCTAGAATGAGAATCGGTGGATTTTTTAAGAACATCCGAGCGATTGCCAGGCGTTGCTTTTGACCACCTGATAGTTTTAATCCACGTTCACCAATTTGCGTGTCATAGCCATTTGGCATACTACTGATCAAGTCGGTAAGATGGGCTTTTTCTGCCGCTTCAAATACTTCCTCGTCTGTCGCATGTAATTTACCGTACGCAATATTATCACGAATCGTTCCTGTAAACAAGAAGACATCTTGTTGCACGATCCCGATTTGACTGCGCAATGATTTCTGCGTCATTTCTCGAATATCTATTCCATCAATTGAAATAGACCCTTCATTGACTTCGTAAAAACGAGGGATGAGTGAACAAATAGTCGTCTTTCCAGCACCCGAAGGACCAACGAACGCGATGGTTTGTCCAGCGTGAATCGTTAAGTCGATATTGCGTAACACAGGTCGCTCGACGTCGTAACCAAATGTCACATCGCGAAATGTAATATCTCCATGTAGCTGATCAACGACTAGTGCATTTTTCACATCTTTAATTTCTGGATCTTGGTTAATTAATGCACGGAAACGACTAAAACCTGCCATCCCTTTTGGATATAACTCCAGCAAGGCACTTATTTTATCGATAGGCTTAATCAAAATATTGCTAAATAAAATAAAGCTGACTAATTCACCGTATGTTAATTTATCATTCACTGTGAACCAAGCACCGACAATTAAAATAACTAGTGTGACAAGGCGCGTGAGCATATACATCGAAGACGTAGCCCACGCCATGACTTTATACGCTTTTAGTTTAGCTAAGCGGAACTGATCATTGTCTTGTTGGAAACGACGTAATTCAAAATCTTCATTTGTAAATGATTTCACAACGCGTGAGCCGGACACAGAATCCTCAACCCGTCCATTGACATCTCCGATATTTTGATACATTTTATGCCACGCTGCATTCATCTTCTTATTAGAGAAGGCGACGACAACTGCAAGCAACGGAACCATTACGATGGCGATTAAAGCAAGCTCAGGGTTGATCGTATACATGATCCCAAACGCACCTAGAATGGTCATGACCGCAATGAACGCATCTTCAGGCCCATGGTGAGCTAATTCACCAATATCGAATAAGTCCGTCGTGATGCGTGTCATAATATGGCCCGTTTTTGTATTATCAAAAAAACGGAAAGATTGTTTCTGTACATGTTCGAACAATTCACGGCGCATATCGGTTTCGATGTTAATTCCGAGTTTATGCCCTAAATAGCTAACAATATAATGAAGAAACGTACTTACTAAATAGACGAGCAATAGTAAAAAGCTGACGGTGATAATTCGATTCCAATCTCCTGACGGCAAGAGTCCATCGATAAACCACTGAACGGCAAGGGGGAAGGCCAGTTCAAGAAGGGCTACGAAAATGGCGCTGAAAAAGTCGATCAAAAACAAGCGCTTATGTGGCTTGTAGTAGGAGAAAAATTGTGTAATCATGTAGTAATTCCTTTCCGTTGATGTATTAGTAGTATAAGAGAAGACTGAAGAAAAATCATCTTAGACGGGTGTCATTAAAGGTGAAATAAATAATAGAAGGAACTTCACACACAGTCAAACGTACTGCCATACGATATATTCTGCTATAGGGGTTATTTGTCCCTGCCCTGGTTTTGAACGGTGTAGCACCCAGTGGCGTGACGTTTTTTTAAAAATATAGTGTGTTAAAAACAATTTGGTGAAACATACTGAAGGGATTGGCTGTTCGCGTAAATGAATAAATCGCCTAACACATGTAGTTGTGATAAATGAACAGTTCTTAAAACAGTTCAGGATGATAAATGAATAGTGCGACATGGGAGGTTTCAGACATGAAAATCAACAGAATAGATCATGTCAGTATAAATGTACATGATCTAGCGGAGGCTAAAACATTTTTTCTCGATTTAGGGCTTGAAGTACATGCGGAATGGGAATTGGATGGGGAGCAGTTAGACAGAATAGTGGGTCTTACTCATGTGAAAACGACGTGTGTAGCATTGGGGATGCAGGACGGTCAGACGTGGATTGAACTAGTAAAGTTTTATTCGCCGTCAGATGATAAAGGTATACAGAAACCTTCTGCAAATACGCTAGGTATCCGACACATTTGTTTTGCCGTTGAAGATATTGAAAACATTGTTGCGAAACTAAAAAAGAGCGGCAAGGAAATCTTTAGTGAAATACAGCAATATGAAGAGAGTTATAAGCTATGCTACATTCGTGGTCCAGAGGGAATTATTTTAGAGCTGGCGGAAAAAATCAACTAAATGTCAAATGAGAAGTTAAATGATCTCGATCTCCAAATTTAAAGAAGTCTTCTAAAAACTATCGTATATCAATGAATAAGCGCAAAGTAGACACTTTGTTGATTGGAGTGGAAGATGGTGACTCCTGCGAGTTCACCGCCCTTGAAACGGAAATCAACGGTTTCTTAAGACTGTTGTGCTATCGGATTGTATTGATGAATTGAATTAGTGACGTAAATCTGCTAATATTCGCAAGAACGTACATTCTTATTTTGAAAGTGAATAGGAGGATTATGATGAAAAAACAAAGGAAGTTAGTATTATTTATTGCTCAAAGTTTAGATGGTTATATCGCAACAAAAGATGACTCACTTGATTGGTTATTTAATGTTGAGGGGGAAGGAGACAATGGCTATTCGGAGTTTTTCGAAAAGATAGATACAGTTTTAATGGGTAAAAGGACATATGATTGGATTATGGAACAAGAAAAAGGACAATTCCCATATTCAAATAAAAATAGTTACGTTTTTTCCAGGTCATCTGTAACGGATACAAAAGATGTTACATTTATAAATGGGGATATTGTTAGCTTTACTAATAATTTGAAAAAAGAAGAAGGTAAAGATATCTGGATAGTTGGTGGTGGAGATATCCTACATACATTTTTAAAAGAGAAGTTAGTCGATGAACTGATCGTAACCGTTGCACCCACAATTATCGGAGAGGGAATTCCTTTATTTAAACCAGACGATTATGAACTCGATCTTTCCCTAAGAGGTACTAAAACTTTCAATCAATTTGTTGAATTACATTATACAGTAAATAGATGAGTACGATTGTTTTACTGTTATCGGATGCAATCTACAACCCATTCAGTAATAGGCGCGTTTAACGTGGAGAACGATGGAGTGTAATTTACTTGATTGGGAGAAATTAGGGCGAATTCTATGAAAGAAAAGTAAGCCTACTTATAGTGGTTATGGTTGTAATCGTGCTTTCGTTAGTAGAATATTTAATTCCTGAAAGAAGCAGTATTGAATTTGTTGTAATCGCTGGATTATCAGCCTTAATCGGCGGTTTGTTAGGTAATAAACTTTTTCCGATCTTGAAGGTTCACCGCACACCCTCCAAACGCGTCCGGCTGCAGCGCAGATCAACGGCTTTCAACCACTGTCTCGTTAAAGGGTGCAACTGTAGCACTATGTACATTTTATGTATAAGAACTAGTGTATTAGCAGAAAATTTGATAATAGGACAACTAACACATTTCAGAACAATGCCAGATCGTCTGAATAAGTATGTCACTAAAGTAAATGAAATAGGTGAGCCAATTTGGGAGACGAAAATAGAGAAAATCAAACGATGCAAGTGATGAAAAAAGGAAGTGTAACTGCTTTTCTTAAAGAATCTCTTAAAGGGATATCCCAAATCATTTATATTGAAAACACGGTAACGGGTCTTCTGATTTTATTAGCTATTACGGTATCTTCGTTTTCATTAGGGGTTATTGCAGGCTTATCCGCCATGATTGGCACATTGGTTGCGAAAGTAGGCGGTGCAGATCAAACATGGATCAGTAAAGGTTTGATGAGCTATAATTCTGTGCTTTCCGGATTAGTACTACAAACATTTTTAACCGGACCGAACGCTTGGGTTGTGGCATTGGTAGGAGCGGCAATCACTGCAATATTCACAGCGACGTTAATGTATTTCTTAGGCAACTTCGGCATCCCGATCCTGACGTTACCATTTATCTTATCCACATGGTTTATACTGCTTTCATCTTATAAACTCGATAGTATCAAGTTAAATGAGTCACTGGTTCCTCAAAGTGTAGCGAATTGGGAACTGCATGTAGAAGGCGAAATTGATCTGTTCCAAGCAATTTTCAATGGAATCGGTCAAATCTTTTTTCTTACTGAAACCATACCCGGTCTTTTATTATTCATAGCGGTTTTTTGGGCTAGCAGGAAAATGGGCATATACGCGGTCATCGGAAACGTGGTCGCTTGCGCAACAGCTCTTGCTTTAGTCGGAGAACATACGTTGATCATGCTAGGGTTATATGGCTACAACGCTATTTTGACCATTCTAGCCGTATCGGTCGTATACAACGCGAAGGAAAATCGCTATGCACCGATTACAGGTGTGCTAGCGGCATGTATTACAGTTCCTCTCATGGCTAGTGTCAGCATTTGGTTATTACCGTTTGGACTTCCCGCATTGACGATGCCGTTTGTACTGAGCACTTGGTTAATACTAGGAGCTAGAAAAGTTCTACCGAATTTATAATGGCTCCGTAGTGAAAAATATAAACCGTTAGACAGGACAAATGCATACGAACATGAAATAATGATAAAATGTGGTAAATCTAGTGAGAAAAAAGGAGAGACTAATGTTTACATTAAATAAGAAAATGCTTGTACTTTTTATGGTACTTGTGTTGATTGTGGCAGGTTGTAGTAAAAAAGAGGATGTTAAAGAAGCAACTCCAACTAAAGAGAATCGCCTCATTTATGCTTCTGAAGAAGAGTTCGAAGGGCTAAACCCGATCCTCGAAGAAACGAACTTAGATGCATTATTGTTTCGTGGAGTCATGCGATTTGATGAAAATAATAAAGTAGGTACGGACATCGCAGACACGTTCGATGTATCAGAGGATAAACTTACGTATACGTTTACGTTAAAAGAAGGTATTACATTCCATGATGGGAAAGAACTTACATCAGAAGATGTAGTGTTCACGATAGAAAGTATTATGGATGATCAAAACGCTTCATTTTTGAAATCTGATTTTGAAGAAGTGAAATCTACCAAAACGCTGGATAAATATACTGTAGAAGTTACATTAAAACAGCCATTTACCCCTTTACTGGACAAGTTAACTGTACCCATCCTTCCGAAACATGCTTTTGAAGGAGTCGATATGAGAACGGCGGACTTTAACAGCCATCCGATTGGTGCGGGACCATATAAGTTTGATAATTGGGACCGTGGCAATGCGTTGACACTACAGGCCTATAGCGACTTTTTTGGAACGAAGCCTTCGATTGAAAAAGTGATATTCAAGTTTATTCCGGATAGTAATGTCCGTGCACTTCAGTTGAAGTCGGGTGAAGTGGATGTTGCACTTTTGGATCCTGTACAAGTTGAAAACTTGCAAAAAGAAGAGAACTTGACTATTTACGATATGGAATCGTCCGATTACCGTGGCATTTTGTTCAATATGAATTTGGACTTTTGGAAAGATGTTAATGTGCGTCGTGCGTTTAGTTATGCAACCGATCGAGAACAAATCGTAAAAGGTATTTTAAAAGGACATGGTTCTGTTGCTTATTCACCATTGCAAAACCATGAATTCCATAATGATCAAATAGAAAAGTACACATATGACGTGGAAAAAGCGAATGCGCTATTAGATGAAGCAGGTTGGATAGAAAAAGAGGACGGTATGCGTTACAAAGACGGAGAAAAACTATCCTTTACGATTACTACACCGGCAAGCGATACTGTTCGTACGAACATGGCAAATTACGTTGCCGAAGGGTTTAAGGACATCGGTGCGGATGTAAAAGTAGCTGCACTTGACTGGAGCGCGATTACGATTGAAGACGCAGATGCGTTCATGGTGGGTTGGGGCAGTCCCTATGACGCGGATCATCATACGCATATATTGTTCCATACGAATGAATCGAGTATAAATAGCACCGGTTATAACTATGGTAATTATTCGAATGAAAAAGTGGACGAACTACTTGAAAAAGGACGTACCACGACGGATCCGGATGAACGGAAAGCAATTTATATGCAGTTCCAAGAAGAATTAGCGAAAGATCCGGCATTTGACTTCATAGCCTACGAAAATGCAGTGTATGGTATAAACAAAAATGTAAGTGGTGTGAAAGAACGAACGCTAGGTCATCATGGATCTGGTTTCCTCTGGAACGTCGAGGAGTGGAAGTGGAATGATCAGTAAATGGGTAGGGAAGCGAATGGTGATGGGGATTGTAGTCCTCTTCATCGTTAGCTTCCTCTCTTTTTTCATTATGCAAGCAGCGCCTGGAGATCCTGCTGCGGCTTTTTATGGAGGCAATGCGCAGACGTTAACCGCAGCTGAAAAAGAACGCATTACCCGTGCGTATGCATTAGACCGTCCGGTAGCTGAGCAGTACGTTGCTTGGCTAGGTGAAACAGTTAAAGGAAATTTAGGGATTTCTTCCAAAGAAGGTAGACCCGTTTCCGACATCATCGTGGAACGGCTACCGAATACGCTACTATTATTTAGCGTAACGATGTTTTTTATTGTCATGGGTTCCCTTTGGCTTGGCACAGTGGCGGGTATGAAGGCAGGTTCGATGTGGGATAAAGGTCTTTCCACATTTAGTATCGCAACGTCTTCCATACCTGCCTTTTGGCTTGGTATTCTGTTCATCTACTTCTTTGCTGTGAATCTTGGAATTCTTCCTTCTTCTGGGTCGGGTGATGTAGAGGGTACTGGCGGTGTGATCGATAAAATCCGTCATCTCATCATGCCTGCGGGTGTGCTGATTGTAACGCATGTAGGGATTTATGCACGTTTTCTACAGGAAAGTATCAAGATAGAAAACGGTCAATACTATGTGAAGGTGGCACGCGCAAATGGTGTAATGGAAAGGTTCATTCGAAAAGGAATCGTGCGTAACGCCTCCGTTCCTTATTTGAATTACATCGCTATGACCATTCCGTCGTTCTTTGGTGGTTCTATTATTGTGGAATCATTGTTTGCTTGGCCTGGATTAGGGCAATTGACGGTCAAAGCAGTCGCAACGAAGGATTACCCATTATTAATGGGCAGCATTATGGTGACGGGCATCCTAGTCGTGATGACATTATTTATTGTCGATCTCATTATGTACGCTATGGATCCGAAGTTGCGTAAAGGAGGTATCCGGTAAATGAAGTCACGGAAAGCACTTTTATTTTGGTGCAGCCTTCTTGGATTGATTATCTTATTGACGGTATTTTCAACTATACTGGCCCCATACAGTCCGAATGACATGAACATGGATGAAATATATAGTGCCCCGAGTAGTGATCATTGGTTAGGAACAGATCATTTAGGTCGAGACGTTTTTTCGCGTTTATTAGAAGGTGGGAAAGTAACGTTAGCTGTCGCAAGTGGTTCGGTTATTTTGTCGCTAGTGATTGGAATTGTGTATGGCGGTATTAGTGGATATTTTGGCGGTGTGATCGATACCGTTATGATGCGATTATTGGAAGCTTTGATTACCATTCCGGCTCTAATTATCATTTTGGCATTTCAAGCATTTTTGCAAGGCGGTATGTGGGGCATGGCGCTTCTCATTGGGTTGACAGGATGGCTTGTTACCGCAAGAATAGTCCGTTCGGAATTCATTCGGCTCAAAGAAGAAGAGTTTGTTAAAATGGCTAGCATGCTAGGGACACCTGTTTGGAAAATTCTATGGGGTCATTTGCTACGCAACAGCCTACCTGCCATTTTTGTTTTGACGTTATTTAATTTTGCGAGTGCGATTTTTATGGAAGTATCACTTAGTTTTCTCGGCATCGGTATACCGCAATCGATTCCATCATGGGGGAATATGTTGTACTACGCGCAAAACGATATTTTAATTGGCGCTTGGTGGATTGCATTATTTCCAGGCATTATGATTTTCTTGACTATTCTCGCGATTAATTTTATCGGAGAGGCGTGGAAAAATCCGGAGCGGAGGCGTGTTCATGATTGAAGTAAGAGACCTCTCTATTACAATGAAAGGTAAGCACATTACGCATCACGTTGAGTTCACTATAGCGCGTGGAAAAATCACGTCGCTGATTGGAGAAAGTGGTAGCGGAAAGAGTATGACGGTATCGGCTGTGCTTGGTATGCTACCAACAGATGCCAAAGTAAGCGGAGCCATCATGTACGAAGGTCGAAACCTATTGGATATATCTGATCAGGAGATGGAAAGCGTGAAGAAGCAAGATATTTTCACGATATTCCAAGACGCATCGAACAGTTTTAATCCGTCCGTGAAAATGAGGCATCAACTGTATGCATTCTCGGGGAAACGTGTTGGCGATACGTTACAAGTATTTGATGAAAAAATGCTTTCAATTTTAGACAAGTTGGGCTTATCCTGGGAAGTTGTCGAGCGCTATCCTTTTCAATTATCAGGCGGAATGTTGCAAAGATGTATGATTGCGTGCGCATTTTACGTGGAACCTGCTTTACTCATCGCAGACGAGCCCACATCTGCACTGGATATGGTGTTGCAAAAAGAATTCATTGAATGGCTCATTCGTCTCAATGAAGAACGGGGTACGACGATTCTTCTCATTACCCATGACCTAGATATCGTCGCTGAAGCCGCTCATGAAATGGCCGTTATGCAGCAAGGAAACATTGTGGAAACGGGGAAGGTGGAAACCGTTTTCTCGAATCCCCGTCATGCCTATACAAAGCGGTTGTTGGAGAGTAGATTTTAGGAGTGGACGCCAGATGTTAGAAGTATCGAATGTTTCTAAGAGTTACTACAATGGACGCCAGACGAAAAAAGCGTTGAATGGAATAGATTTAACTGTGAGTAAAGGGGAAGTTGTAGGTTTAGTAGGAGAGAGCGGTTGTGGAAAGAGTACGCTCGCGCGTGTCGTGATGCAACTTGAATTAGCCGACAGTGGTTCCATTGCATTCAATGGTAAATTGGTTACACGGAAAAGCCGGAAATCATTTTATCAAGCAAGCCAATTAATTTTTCAAAATGCATCGGCAGCGCTGAATCCTTCCTGGACTGTGCGCGAAATATTGCTAGAGCCTCTTCGCCTGATGAAAGGAGATCGTGAAGCATATATTCGACGAATGCTTGGAAGAGTCAAATTATCGGAAACGCATTTACATAGATATCCTTCACAATTGAGTGGCGGTGAGCAGCAGCGTGTCAACTTGCTTCGTTCATTGTTAGTCGAACCCGATTTGCTCATTTGCGATGAAATCGTATCCAATTTGGATCGATTGACTCAAAGGGAAATCATTGACCTGCTTCTAGAACTCAACCGAGAAATGGATATGTCGATTTTATTCATTGCGCATGATCTGCAGGCTGTCATGTATGCATGTGATCGAATATATGTGATGAAGGATGGACGAGTGGTGGATGAGAGTGCGAAAACAGATGGAGTATTTTACTTTTCTCATTGCTATGCGAGGCAACTATTCGCCTCTGTATTAGGGAATCGAATGAGAGAGTAGAGTACTACACGGATGTACTGTATTTGTTATCTATTGACAGTTTCTCACGTTTCCGCTCATAATAAATGGCATACGGAATGCTTGATAAGCATACCGTTGATGTAGTGAAAGTCAAAGTGTTGGCGGAAAGTGTGGTAAATGAATAATATGGCATTCAACTTACTATGTGGAGGAGGATTTACATAATGGAAATGATTAACCAATATATTAACCAAACGTTCGTATCAACTGATCAAGTTCTCGAGGATGTGCTGTTATCTATCCAAGAAAATGGTATGCGCCCGATCTCGGTTTCTCCAGCTTCGGGCAAAGCGCTGACGATGCTCGTTTCGTTGACTGACGCAAAAAATGTTCTTGAAATTGGTGCGCTTGGCGGATATAGCGGTATATGTCTTGCGAGAGGATTGACGAAGGAAGGGCATTTGACTTCAATGGAACTAGAGGAATCATTCGCAAAGTTAGCCAACTCTAATTTAACGAAGGCAGGCTTTGGCGAACAAGTAACGTATAAAACCGGACCTGCTTTAGACAGCTTAGAAGCGTTGAAAGCAGAAGGAAAAACGTTTGATTTCTTTTTCATTGATGCGGACAAAGAAAATTATCGAAACTATTTAGATCGCTGTTTAGAGCTTGCTGAACCGAATGCGGTGATCGTAGCCGATAACGTGTTGGCGGGTGGTACAGTAGCCGACGCGTCCATACAAGGTAAACACTTTACGGACAATATGCGGGAGTTCAATGAATACACAGCACGGCATCCTCGTTTGACGTCAGTATTGTTGCCAATCGGTGATGGATTGACGATATCGCAAGTTAAACGGCTCCGGTCGTAGAAAAGTCCAAGTATATAGCTAGCCTGAAGACGGAACTTTACCATCTTCAGGCTAGCTTTTTCATTTGATATATAAGTGAGCACTCATTGTAGTGGTCGGAGTAGAAAACTATACTATTTTAAAATGACATGTTATTATAACGAGGACAATGTTTATCCGCGATATCAAAGAATAGATGTTTCGAATAAAAACAGTAAAAAAAGGTGATGATATCATGCATATGAAAACCGGAGTGGAACAATCTTTGTATGCCATTCTTATCTTGAACATGTTGCCGCAAAGAGCCGTATTACCAGGAGAAGCCATTAGTCAACAGCTTAACGCATCGCCGACATATACCCAAAAGATCTTACGGAAATTAGTCAGCGCGGACTTGATTACTTCTGTTCCTGGAGTGAAAGGTGGATTTAAGTTAAGAAGAAAGCCTGAAGATATTCGTGTCTATGATATATATCTAGCGATTGAAGGGAAACAATCACTCTATTCTTCAACTGGTGTTTTTCATGACTTGCTGGATTTAGAAGAAGATCGTGACTGCGCATTAACGGCTTTGATGGCAGAGGCTGAAAATTCATGGAAATCGATTTTAAAACGCGAAACGGTGGCGTCACTTTATGAAAAAATAAATACAGAATACAATCCGAAAGTACAAGCACTGCAAGAATGGCTAAAAGAAAAAATGGTGTGACAAGTTAGTAGGATTGCGAGATAGGTGGAGTTACGATGAATACATTTCAAACGCATCAAGGGTTCGCTCGAACATTTTCGGAAAATAAGCTCACACTAGGCCTTACATTTCCTATGGATCGAGCAACCGATTATCGGATGCCGATGGATATAGTTGAGCAGATAAAACTCGCCAAACAAGCAGAAGAAGCAGGATTTGCGGCATTATACGTGAGAGATTCACCGCTTTACGATCCAGACTTCGGGGATACTGGCGTGAAGCATGATCCTTTTCAACTTCTCGCATACGTAAGTGCGCATACAAGTAAAATAGCACTAGGAACCGCAAGTGTTGTCACAACGTTGCGGCATCCGCTTCACTTGGCTAAGTCAGCCGCTTCATTAGATGATCTATCCAACCAACGCTTTTTACTAGGCGTTGCAACGGGTGATCGCCCGATCGAATTCCCTGCGTTTAAAGTGAATCGAGATCGACGTGATGAATTGTTTAGAGAATCTATAAATGTAATGAAAACCGTTTGGAAAGAATCATTCCCTACGATTCAGTCTGAACGTGTAGGATTAGAAGCAGGCGATGTGATTCCGAAACCAATATTGTCGAACATCCCCATTTTAGGTACAGGATATTCTGGACAATCGCTAGAGTGGTTGGCTGAGAATACAGACGGTTGGATATTTTACGCCCAAGAAGCAAATCGTCAGCAAGAACTGATCAAGCGTTGGCGTCAAGCAACAACCGAATTTAAACCATTCATACAGCCATTAACGATTAATATATCGGAGAAACCGAATGCGTCGCCTAGACCCATTCCAATAAAAGTTGGTTTTACATCCGGTCATCAGTTTTTAATCGATTATTTGTATGCATTGCAAAATATCGGAGTAAACCATGTCGTTCTGGCGATTCGAAATGAAGATCGTCCAATAACAGACGTGATACAGGAGTTGCAAGAGTTTGTCATTCCGCACTTTAAGGCACATACTACACATTTATGCGTATAAAAAATGGAAATGAGGTAATCAAATGATTAATCAACTAGGTCGTATTAATGAATTAGCAAAAAAACAGCGTGAGGAAGGCTTAACAAACGCGGAAGTAGTTGAGCAGACTGTATTGCGTCAAGATTACTTACGCGAAATCCGCGGACAAGTCATCGGTACATTTTCAGGTTTAACAGTCATCGATCCGCTTGGCAATGATGTAACACCCGAAAAATTACGAGAAACAAAGCTAAACTAAACGTTTGGGGCTATAGGGAGGGTGTATAGAGTGAATGATTATTTAGTAAAAGCAGTAGCTTATCAAAATCAAGTACGTGCCTACGCCGTGAATTCAACCGCAACAGTAGCGGAAGCACAGCGACGACATGCGGCTTTACCAACAGCTGCAGATGCCCTCGGACGTTCCATAACGGCTGGTGTAATTCTTGGCGCTATGTTAAAAGGCGAGGAGAAATTATCGGTTAAAATCAATGGTGGCGGCCCACTCGGTACCATTATCGTGGATTCCAATGCGAAAGGTGAAGTGCGCGGCTATGTCTCGAATCCTCAAACCGACTTTGAAATGAACGAAGTGGGAAAAGCAGTCGGAACGAATGGGTTGCTAACCGTCTCAAAAGACGTCGGGCTGATGCATCCGTTCGTAGGACAAATCCCTCTCATTTCCGGGGAAATTGGAGAAGACTATACATCGTATCTATCTAAATCTGAACAAACGGCATCTGCTGTCAGAGTAGGCGTATTAGTAAATTCTGATTATACCGTAAAAGCTGCGGGTGGTTTTAATATTCAACTTATGCCGGGCGCAGATGAAGACGTGATGAAGATCATTGAAGAACGAGTGAAAGTAATTGCACCACTTTCTTCGATGATCGCGAAAGGAACTACTCCAGAACAAATACTTGAGCACATATTAGGTTCGGATCATGTCACAGTTTTAGAAAGTATGCCCGTTCAATTTCAGTGTCAATGCTCTATGGACCGGATCTCCAATGCGATTATCAGCTTAGGTAGTGAAGAAATTCAAGACATGATTCAAACCGACGGACACGCCGAAGCGAATTGCCACTTTTGCAATGAAACCTATCACTTTGATACTGCACATTTAGAAGCACTGAAAAAAGCAGCTTTATAAAGTGATGAATAATGAGTACCTGTTTGAGAAAGGGTCATGTTTGCTTAGTCATTCATGAACATTCTTATACAGGTGCTTTTTCGATTGAGTTAAGGAAGATACTGCGTGATTGATATAGATGTACTTACTATTTAGAGCTAGGATAATAATTGAACTTTTATCTCAACACAAAAAATCACCAATCGAACTAGTAAGTGATGGTATGAAACCTTTAAAACATTCATTCGTATGTAAAGTAAGTTCATAAACATGAACATCTTATTAAGGTAATAGACGTATGGAGTATTCTACAGGAAAAGAGGTAGGGAGATGGAGTACTGGGATATAACGGAAAACCCTTCAGAAGAAATCTATAGAAAACTGATCAACGCGCTCTGCGATCATTCGGATACATTTTATTTCATCACACGGAAAGAACTGACCTATAATCAGGATATATTGGAGCAATTCAAACCGTACACGTTGGAAACTTATAAAACAAAAGAGTGGGCCAATACCATAACAAAAGGTCCAGCTGCAACTGTTTTTGTTGTAGAATCAAACGACAAAACATGCAAGTTATTAAAATACCACGCGCATACGTTGTACGACTGGGTGGCACCTGATTTACCTGAAGATCTAACCTTTATGAAGAATAACTTTGCTTGGTTTTCCTGCACGACACATGAAGAATTTAGCAGTTTTTCAATCCGTTCCGACCTCTACAAAAAAATCATGCATAACATTGAAGGTTTGAAAATACAAAAGTCGGAATAACTTGAAGTGGAATGCAAAAAAATACCTGTACTACAAAACCGACATGAATGTGAAACGATTCATGAAAGTTTCGTGTACAGGTACTTTTTTATTGCGCGATTTGCGTGGTCTTTTTCTGTGAAAATCCACCAAGGAATAGCTTTCCGTGCGGCAGAAATTTGTGTATGATGATCGAAATGAAGATGGGAATGAATATACCGAATGCGGTGAACCCCACAATACCATACGTAAAGTAATCATTTAATAAAATATCCGTGAAGATATGTAAATACATAATGGTTAAGGAATGCTTTTCGATTTTTTGTAGCCAATTCAACGATAATTTAGCTGCTATGAGTTGGAACACACCAACTAACACCAATGTGAAAGAAAGTGGGATGATCAAGTCTAAGAAGAAATGGTCATAGCGTAAAAATTTCATACTCAAGTGATAGTCAATGACATGATAATGATCAAGAGTTATAGCCGTTATACTAACGAGCAATCCTGCGAGTAACCATTTTTTCGGAATGTTCATCCAAAAACTCTTCAAATAATATCCGATTGAGAAATAGACGACTGCCATAAGTGCGACATCGATGTTCCAAATCATCGGGATCGTTTGCGCCGCAGAAGATGGAGCACCGCCAATGACACGCATCGCGAACAGGCTTTCAAAGTGGGCGATACTATAAAAAATAGCTAAAATAATCAGTTGTTTCGTACGAGTAAAGTTTTTAGTCAACCATAAGAAAAACAAATAAGTAAAGAATAGAGTAGTAACAAACCAAAATACACCATAAGCCCCACGTGCAAAACGTCCGCCGACAACAAGTGTCCACATATCATGTAAATACCATGATAAGTCGGAATTCCCCGAACCAATCTCTATCCCATAACGAATCAGTGTAATGCTTACTAAGAAAAACAAATAGGGGACAATCAACTGCATAAATCGTTTTTGAATCGATAGTTTTAGTAAGCCTTTTTCCACTACGGGCTTAAAAAATAATCCGCTTAAAATGAAGAAGGCCGGCATATGAAACCAGTAGATATACTTAACAAGTGGAAAATCCAACTGCCCAGGATAATGTCCAATGACCACAAGAATCATTAAAAAACCTTTGGTGACATCTACCCAAGATAAACGTTTCTTATTCATAATCAAGCTCCTCAAGAAAACCAACGTATATCCATTGTACAGTTTTTCGACAACTTTGAAGCGAATGTAACAAAATTGACTTGAGAATGTAAGCTAATTGGAAATACATTGAAATAGTATAATAATTTCGTATAGATAATTGAAAATATGGAAATATAGACATGCGATTAAAGAAAATACCTGCGCTAGAAACTACGTGAAATGTATCCTCGCAAGCATTTCAAACGCAGGTTCTTTTTCAATTCTCTTGTTCTCTAGCAAACTCCATAAACATCCGTAATTTCGTTGCTGCTTTTCCGTAGACGGTTTCTTTGTCATAATTTCCTTGATCATCGGGATGTCCTGCTGGTGTACCAGTTAAAATTTCTATTCCTTCTTCAATCGTTCGCACTTTATAAATATGGAACTGTCCATTGCGAACAGATTCAATGACTTCATCATTTAGCATCAAGTTTTTCACATTTTGATGGGGGATGAGTACACCTTGTTTTCCTGTTAATCCTCTACTTTTACATACATTATAAAACCCTTCAATTTTCTCATTCACGCCGCCAATCGGCTGAATTTCTCCGTTTTGATTGACAGAGCCAGTGACGGCTAATCCTTGATTGATAGGAATTTCTGACAGGCTAGAAAGAATGGCATACAATTCTGTGCTTGAAGCGCTATCACCGTCAACACCGCCATAGGATTGTTCAAAAGCGATATGTGCGGTCAGTACCATTGGATACTTCTGCGCGAACTTTTGCCCTAAATATCCTCCTAATATATACACACCTTTATTATGCGTGTTCCCGCTCATTTGACTTTCTCTTTCAATATTGACAAAACCTTTCTTCCCCATAAACGTTGTAGCGGTAATGCGGGATGGTTTGCCGAAATGATATTGACCTAAATCATAGACCGCCAAGCCATTTACTTGTCCAATTTTCTCTCCTGTTGTATCAATCAGAATACTTCCTTCTTCAATACTCGCTTGGATTTTTTCTTCATATAAATTTGAGCGATATTTCTTTTCCTGAATAGCTTTTTCGATATGCTTCGCTGAAACGAGGTCGTCTCCCATAATACTTGCCCATGCATCCGCTTCGTATAGTAATTCTACTTGTAAATTAAAACGAGTGGATAATTTATTTTGATCACCGGCGATACGTGAGCTGTATTCAATGACTTTGGCAACAGCTGTCGGATCAAAATGCCGAAGCCCATGTTTTTTGCAATGTGTATGAATGAAACTAACTAACCCTGCAATATTATCTTGGTTGTATTTCATTTCTACATCAAAGTCTACGCGAATTTTGAATAATTTACGAAAATCTTCATCATGGTGATAGAGGGCTTGATATATGTCCATATTCCCAATAATTATCACTTTTACATTGAGATGAATCGGATCTGGATTGACTGATGCGGTAGCGATAATACTGGCATGTTCGCCTATATTCTCAATTTGTAATTTATGGATTAATAAGGCTCTTTTTAACCCTTCCCATGCTTGGCTTTTCGAAAAAATATCTTTTGCTTGAATGAGAAGATACCCGCCGTTTGCATCATGTAGGTAGCCAGGTTTTATTTTCGTGAAATCAGTACTCATGACGCCCATTCGATTTTCGTATTCTACTTTGCCCATCAAGTTATAAAAAGTAGGATTATCTGCAGATATGACGGGCATGCCTTTCGTTTCGCTATTATCAACTAGCACATTTATCGTATATTTTTTTAGTGCTTGATTTTCGTCTTTGAACAGACTACCAAGCTGCTTTTCGTCCTTTTTAGAAGCAGTGGATAAAAATGCCTGAAAATTATTCACGAGATCTTTTCGCACCGTTTTAATATAGTGCATTACTTCAGGACAGTCTTTGTAGTTCTTTCTTAATTCCTCAATATGAAAATCAATTGTCGTAATGGCTGTTTGATGGTCAAAGCCGGCCAATGATTTCTTCAAGTCCTGTTCGAAACGGAGTATGGTTTTCGTCGCTTCCAATATAATTTCTTGTAATTTGGCAGAGTTACTTTCGATAGCCGCTCGTTGTTCTTCGTTCAATACATGATAAGCTTCTTCACTTAAAGGATTCCCATCTTCACCAATAGGAATGGTAGCAATCGTAGAATCGGACTGCTTAAGTACAAAGCCGTTTTCGGTAGCTATTTCATTGGTCCGTTTATACACTTCGTCCACTTGGTCTTTATATTTTCGAATGATCGAGGAACGGTTCTTTAGCCGGTTTTCTTCATTAAAGGCAGTAGGGATATCTGCTTTTAAATCTTGCAACAGGTCTTCCATCGACTTTTGAAGTTGCTTACCCAATCCAACTGGAAGTTTTAGCACTTTAGGTTTGTACTCATCTTCAAAGTTATTTACATAACACCAGTCAAACAGGGTAGCTTCTTTTTCCGAAAAGTCATTAACGACGGTCGTGACAAAAGAAGTTTTACCGACGCCTTCTATTCCAGCGACGTATAGATTGTATCCGGGTTTATCCACATGTAGGCCGAAGTTCATCACGGACCGTGCACGTTGTTGTCCCACAATATTTGTAAGCTTGGCTACTTGTTCTGTTGATTCGAATGAAAACCTGGAGTAGTCCACCGCTTTTTTTAATTCTTCCGGATGTAACTCTGCTTGCCGTTTTATGGAGTCTTCATTGAAATTTTCCAATTAACTCACCTCACTCATTATTTTGCCGTTATGTTGTACATACCCTTAATGAGGTAATTACACGCAATAATCACATGAAAAACTCATTAATTTTTTTTGACTCTCGATGTATGATATTTCGAAAACTGCTCATTCTATTGTCAGAAGGAGGTGGACAACATGCCAAACAGCAATAACAACAGCAATTCAAACCAGCTTTTAGTTCCAGGTGTACAACAGGCGATCAACCAGATGAAGGAAGAGATCGCGAACGAATTCGGTGTAAACCTTGGACCAGACTCCACATCGCGTGCCAACGGATCCGTCGGCGGAGAAATTACAAAGCGATTAGTGCGTCAGGCTCAATCACAAATGAACGGTTATACGAAGTAATCGGTTCTATCCATCCAGATTAGCATGTGAAAAATCAATGTCACTATACGCTTTGATTTCTCAAAAAAGAAAAGACGACAATTCATTCGAATGTGAATGATTGTCGTCTTTTTGTATTGAAAGAAGTACTTTGATAAATAAAATTAAGCTTGTTTTAGATCATGTAGATTTACATCGAAGTATAGATTGCTAAAACTCAATTGAAGAGCCTGTCTACTGCATTTAGGAAATACTTTATTGCTCGGATGTTCAAGCTAGAAAATGAAAAGCTTTAACTGTAAAAGAAGAGCATTCATCTATTGAATAGTGATGAAGTATCTTAGTCTGCGAACATTTACATAGGTGAAACTATATACAGTTGAATAAAAATAATAATGAAAAGTATTATCAAAGTAGATTAATTATTCAGTAAATGGTATACTAAATATAAAACAATTGGAGGGATGTACAAATGAAACACTGGATACGATTTGTTGTCGTTGTCCTGTTTATTGGTCTGCTATTCCCCAATGTACTAGTATCAAAAGCAAGTGCGCTAGATGATGTTAAAGGCGATCACCATTTTGTAAATAGTTTTGCTGCTAAAGACGGAAGTAATTACTATGTAAACAGAGGACATCTCGAGGAATTAGCGGTTGGGATATATAAGGTAAGTAATGATATGAAAAAGTTCCGATTGATCAAGCAAGGGAACTACACAAATATTCAACTATATAAAGATACGATCGTCGTATTCAATGATGATCTAAATACACTACAACGGTTTTCGTTTGATGGCACACTCATCAGGGAGTATCCGCAAGTGACCAGCAGTAATTTCTTGATTGATCGGGATAGAATGTATTATCACACGGGTAAAAACGTATATGAAATCAATATTAATGGACAAGGAAATAAGTACCTATATACGTCAGAAGGCACGATTCAAGAGTTCACCGTTCACAATGGCTGGCTCTATTACGCATACTTAATACCCGCTGTTCCTCCTCCATATGACTATTCAATGAGTTTTGCACGATTCAAACTATCCAATCCACAACAAGTCGTGCCGATCATTAGTAAAGTGAATTCGATTGATTCAATTATTGTAAGAGACGGCTATATTTATTCAGTTATCGATCCACAATCTACTATGAATGCTAGGTATTTGTATCGCACGGATTATAGTGGTAATGGGTTAAAACGCATCTCCAATGTCGATTCAACTGCAGTATTTATTGGCACAAAATATATCTATTTTGTAGATAATACTGGAACTTATAAACAGTATTTTTATCGAATGGATAAAGACGGAAAGAATGCTGTGAAAGTGGGGGATTTAACAGGTTCCAAGCTTAGCGCAGAGTATCATAATGGAGCATTTTATTTTGAAATCCAAAATGTTCAACAAAATACTTTTTTTCTTCGTAGAATACTACAGACGCGCTGAAGTGCCTATTTTCATATGAGTAAAACGACTAAAACCTCCTTACCAAAGTAGGGAGGTTTTGTGGTGTTGCATGTTATTTCAGTTGAAAATCATATTTTTCACCATAACCTAATACGACTACTTCAGTGCGGTCATAATCTCTTAGTAATTTTTCGAATTCTTGATCTCTATCTACCATATTTTGGACCACGGGGAAAGCTTGTAGTAATTGTTCGTAACTCTCTTTTGATACCGCAGTATCCGCAGTAGGGAAGGTATGACTTGGAATGACCACATCTACATTTAGAAAATTACGAATCGCATAAGCTGCTTCTCTTGGTCCCATTGTAAATTGACCGGAAGAGGATAGTATAGCGACGTGGGGCTTGTATAGCTCATCAATTAGTTTCAAATCGTAGCTTAGTGCGGTGTCTCCTGAATGATACAGTGTGGGTCCATCTGTGAACTCAAATACATAACCGGAAGCTTCGCCTGCATAAATAGGAGCGCCTTCGGTTTCGCCGAATGAAGAACTATGTTTTGCGGGTACCATCGTGACATTCACATCTTCTAGTGGAATTGAGCCACCTAAATTAAGCGGGAAAATATTTTGAAATCCTTTTTGCAACAGAATCATTGCCAATTCATAGGGAGCAACGACTAAAAGTTGTGGATTTACATCCATCATTTTCTGAAGTCCACTTGTATGATCAAAATGTCCGTGAGTTAAGAAAACCGCATCAATAGTGTGAAAAAACTCTTCGGTAATGAATTCTTTTGGGCAACCAGGATTTAAATCAAAGAAAGGATCAATCAGATAGTTCTTATTCATCCGGCTGGATAGTAAGTACATCGCATGACCAAGTCTAGTAACTTTGATTTCCTTCACCTCCGAAGTATTCCGAATATACTGATATTATAATGAGTTTTATGATTGAAGTCAATATCGGATAAAAGAAACGCTTTACATTCAGCATACAAATTCTATACAACAGTTTAATGAAATAGATCGGTCTCACGTGATTTCGCTAAAAGATGATTAGTTGCTTTATTCATTCTTTCCTTGAATACGAAACCGAAAGTAATGAAGACTATTCCAACGATTGCTAAAAACAGCACACCCTTAATGGCTCGCGCCCAGACAATTCCGCCTACTGCCTCTCTCATCAAGTCAATTGCATACGTGAAAGGTAAGAAAGGATTGATCCACTGGAAAAATGAAGGTAGTAACATGATCGGATACGTACCACCGGATCCTGCAATTTGCAGCACAAGTAAGACAATAGCCATCGCTTTACCAACGTCGCCGAACACTGAAACAAGCGTATAGACAATCGACATGAACACTACGCTGATCAATATCCCAAATAAGAAAAATGCTATCGGCTCTTTGACAGTGACACCAAGCAGCACGATATCGCCGGTCGTCACGATCAGCGTTTGAATACATCCAATCAAACCGAATGTAAATAGCCGACCTACATAAATTTGTCTAGATGTGAATACACCTTCTCGGCTAATGTCTGTCGCTAGTAAGGAAATGAGTAATAAACAACCGACCCAAATCGAAAGTACGGTATAAAAAGGGGTCATCCCGGTACCATAGTTTTTGATCGGGAAAAGCTTCGTTTCATTCAATAGTATCGGTTCCTCAAAGAAGCTGCGCTCTGCTTGCGGGTTATTTTGTAGCAAATCAATGATTTCATTAATATCTGTTGAGCCTTGAATATCCTTGATACGATTCGCCAGCTGGTTCACTTTATCGTAAACGTATGGGTATTGGTTTAAAGCGTTCTCGACTTGCTGTTTACCTTGTGATAAGTGTTTGTCTGCACTAAGTAATGTTTGTTGCACTTCAGGGAAAGTATGTTGTACTTCTATTAACAACGCTTTGGCACTACTAAGAGTCTTCAATGCTTGCGTTATTTCTTTGCGGACAAAAGGTTCTATCGTGTCTGTATATTCTTTTAAGAATGAATTGGCTTGGATAGAAGTGTTCTCAGCAATCTTTTGCAAATCATTAATACTATTGTGCAATCGTTCTTCTTCACCTTGCACAAGTGCGTTCATCGTATGAGCATTTTGTTGAATTTCAGACAGTAGTTGGTGAAGATTGGTGACTTTTATTAACGCGGCATCGATCGGCTGGGACAGAGTGGCATCTGTTTGTTCACCGTTCAACCCCTCGGTTATCTTTTTAATATTCAGAAGGTCTTGCTCAAGTCCGCCCAGTTTTTCCATACTGCTGGTTACTCGGTCGTCAACCTCTTGTTTTACACGATCCCATTCAGTGAAGTCAGGTGATATTTGCTGAATCTTTTTAAGGAACTCATTCGTTTCATTCGTAATAGCCGCTATTTTTTCCAAATCCGCTTTTATACGTGGTGCAGCGGCTTCTAATCGATTTTGCGCAGTTGTTAGCTGATCAATCGTATCATTGATTGTTTGTAAGCCTGCGTTAGTAGTCCGTTTCGCTTCAGGCAATAGCTGTTGCGCTTTGTTGATAATCTGTTTGGCGGAGTTCGCATCGGTTACGATTCCTTCCAAAGTCCGCTGAATCGTCGGTAATTGCTTCTGAACGTCGAATATATATTGTTCGAATTTCTTAATATCAGGCAAGTCATTCTCAATTTCTATTCCAAGTTCATTAAACATATCGAGTACTACGCCATTGACAGTAGAAATAAAACGATTGCTTACTTTATCGACAATGACAGAAGCACCTTTTTCCGTGATTTTTGGTGCAATTGAATTCAGCTTTTCATTGACGAAATAATTGATTTCTGCTTTTTCAGGTTCTCCTGAAGTGACCGTTGCAAGTTTGCTGGAGAAATCTTTTGGAATAAAAATTGCTGCAAAATAATCACCATATTCTACTCCATCCATCGCTTCCTGGCTTGTGGTAAAAGTCCAATCCATCTCTTTATTATCTTGTAACGTTTTTATTAGTTCTTTCCCAACATCAATCTGTTTGTCACGTACCATCGCACCTTCATCTTCATTGACAATCGCAACGGGTAATTGGTCGGTATGGGCATAAGGATCCCATGTCGCGTAAATATTCAGCCATGCATACAAAGAGGGTAAAAAGGTCAGACCGCCAATCAATAGGGCAACTACCCAGTTTTTACTAATATGCTTCAAATCCAATTTAAATATATTCCAACTTGTTTTCACCATCTTACCTCTTTTCCAATAACACTTTTATTAGCTATTATGCCCATAACACCGGAATTCAACTGATTTCTTTTGTGATTGTTTGAAAACCAAAAAATAGTACAGAACTGCAGAGTTTTTTTCACATGACGGATGTTCCATTAAAAAAAGCACCTTATCCCTAGCTGATTTAGCAGGGGATAAGATGCTTTTTCTATAATAGTGGGTAATTCATTGACTCACACCAATTGCGGCGCCATTACGGCTGGAATCAGCAACACCTTTATATACGCCTTCCTTTTGATCGATAAGAATACTTTGTACGTTCCCGATCGTTGTCGGCTTGTCGCCAAATTGATGACCGAGTACACGCAAGTAATTCATTGATTCTAGTGGAATATCGCTTTCATAACGGTAGGATGATGTGCTGTTCGTATAGATTCTTGGTTCTTCTACAGCGGCTTTTAATTCCATGCCATAATCAATGGAGTGAATAATCGTTTGCAGGACGGATGTGATGATGGTCGGTCCACCAGGTGACCCAACGGATAGAACAGGCTGGCCATCTTCAAATACGATAGTTGGCGTCATGCTACTGAGAGGACGTTTATTTGGTTCCACTTGATTCGCTCCGCCTGGTACTGCGTCGAAGTCTGTTAGTTCATTATTCAAGACAATTCCGTAACCAGGTACCATGATTCCGCTACCGAATAGTTGTTCAATTGTCGTCGTGTTCGACACGACATTGCCCCATTGATCGGTTACGGAATAGTGCGTCGTCTCGCCGAGTTTATCGGGTTCAGGTTGAACAGTAGCTACAGTTGCATTCGGTTTATTTTCGTACTTCCAAGGATCTCCGGCTTTCGGATTTTTGTTCATGCGTTCCAAACTGATCAAGTTCGTCCGTTCTTGGATATACTGTGGGTTCAAAAGTCCTTTTAGCGGAACGTCCACAAAGTCAGGATCTCCAGCGTACATAGCACGGTCAGCGTATGCGAGGTGCATCGTTTCCGCAAGCAAGTGATATTTCTGCCAAGACTTTACGTTGTATTGAGATAGATTGTAGTGATCAAGAATACCAAGCATTTGAAGAAGGAATACACCACCGGAGCTAGGAGGTGGCATACTAGCAATCTGATAGCCTTTGTAATCGCCCCAAATTGGATCATCCATCGTAATTGCGTATGTACGTAAATCTTCAGATGTCATAGTGCCGCCATATTGTTGTACTGCGCCTGCGATAGCTTGTGCGATTTCTCCTTCATAGAATACGTCCGTTCCTTCGTTTTTAATTAATTCAAACGTCTTCGCTAGATCTTGCTGTATTAATATATCGCCTTCACGCATAGGCTTGCCATCAGGTACAAAAATCTTTCCTGACTCTTTAAAAGCGAGTTTCAGCTTATTCTCTTCAATGGCTTCCGCAAGCACGGAATCAATTGGAAAACCGTTTCGTGCTAAGTCAATTGCCGGTTCAATTAATTCGGACATTGGCAGCGTCCCAAAGCGTGAAAGGGCTTCCTCTAATCCTTTTAACGTTCCCGGTACACCCACTGAATTCCCACCTTCTACTCGCTTCGAGAAGGGGAGAGGTTCACCTTTTTCATCCAAAAACATATCGGGAGTAGCTCCTGCTGGTGCACGTTCACGACTGTTAATGATCTGTGTTTTGTCAGTATTGGCATCATAATACATGAGGAATCCTCCGCCGCCAATGCCAGACATCATGGGCTCTGTAACATTTAGTGCAAATTGAATAGCTACCGCTGCATCAATCGCATTCCCGCCATTCGCCAATACGTCAGCACCGACTTTTGATGCTAATGGATGTGCTGTTGTTACCATCCCATCAAGTCCAGTGGCTACTTGACGATAATTTGAATAATCCGTATCCCAGTCGCTAGCAAGTATGGTTCCTGGTAATGTACTGAATAAAAGCAAAAAACTCAATGGAAGTACTAAAATCCAATTCAATCGTTTCTTCAATCACTTCACCCTTTCAGAAATGTTTTTCCTTTACTCCAGCAGTAGCACTCCTTTCCAATTAAGTTAGATTATCGCAATTTAATAGTGCGATAGCCTGAATAATTTGATTATAGCAAACGCTTACATATATAAGTAGATTATATTTCGGATTTCGAAATTCAGTTCTAAAGTAGTTAGCGAGCGAAGAAGTTTCTAGTAATAAATAACCCACTAGCAGTCTTCCGATTTTTTACTAGTCAAACTAAATGAAACCTTTTCACTAAGAGTAGTGCACGTTTTTCACATTAAAAAGTCCTTTTATATTTTTCATACAATCTTAAGAAGCGTCCACTACCATTCTTCATACTTCTACTTCATAATGAATAGTATAGGCGGGTGTATACATGAAGAAATTACTACTGGTGTTACTCATCTGTTTGGGAATCTATGCAGTCGTTACCCAATGGAATGATGTGCAAGTGATAGAAGAGAATTGGAGTGTCTCGTCAAAGGCCATGATTCTCTTGAATGCACATACAGGTGAAGTGCTGTATGAGAAAAACAGCAAAAAACCATTACCGATTGCTAGCATGACAAAATTAATGACGCAATATATCGTGTTGAACACGATTAAAAATGGCACGATTTCCTGGGAAACTACCTATCAGCCAAGTTCCACTGTCCTCGATATGGCACAATTTGCGAGTGCTTCAAAACTCGGCATGAAAGCGAATGAAAGCTATACAGTACGCGAATTATTCACCGCGATGACGGTTATTTCAGCAAATGATGCGGCCCTTGCATTGGCTGAAATAGTAGGAGGGACGGAAGAGGAGTTCGTTGAGATCATGAATGAACAAGCACGTGCGTTTAAGTTAAAGAAAACCGTTTTCTATAATCCACATGGCTTGGATGGCAATTATTTAGGACGAGGTGAGGGGAAAGACAACTTGGCATCCGCCAAAGATATGGCTATCATTGCGGATCAACTTATTAAAACACATCCCCAAGTATTGGAGTTTACCAGCATGACACACTTCATGTCTAAACAAGGAATGAAGATGTGGAATACGAATTTATTGTTACCGGGTATGCGTATGCAAATGGATGGCGTGGATGGGTTAAAGACAGGATATACTGACGCTGCCGGTTCTTGTTTTACGGGGAGTGCAGTCTTCAATGGAGAACGTGTGATTTCCGTACTGATTGGGGTAGAGGAAGTAGACGGCGATACAATAGAACCGCGTTTTAATGTAACACGGGAAATGATGGAGCGCCATGCCAAGTGATAGGTAACTACTATCAGTGTATGGATGCAAAAATGACTAAGACTTCCGATTTCATAAAAAATGATAAACATAAAATAGTAATTGGAAAAAGACTGCGCTAGAAACCATGGTTTCTAGCGCAGTCTTTTCTATAAAATGTGTAGTTATTGCTGGACACTACCCACATCTACTAATTCTTCCGTCGCTGCTAGTATTCCGGACTTCATAAGATTCACCATTTCCGCTAACTGTTCATGTGAAGTAGCCAGTGGTGGCATCAGGACAATGACATCACCGAGCGGCCTAGTCAGCAAACCAAGCTCTCTCATTTTAAGCGTAGCGCGGTAAGCGACACGTCTTTCTACCGGGAACGACTCTTTAGTGCGCTTGTCTTTGACGATTTCAATTCCGCACATCAAGCCACATTGTCTAACATCTCCCACATGCGGAAGTTGCTGTACATCCACTAGTAATTCTTTAAGAAACGCAGCTTTTTCCTCTGCTTGCTTTACCAGTTGCTCTTTCTCAAAAATCTCCAAGTTCGCTAATGCTACTGCACACCCAAGCTGATTTCCCGTGTAGGAGTGTCCGTGGAAGAAAGTCTTCATTTCCTCATATTCTCCGTAAAACGCATTATAAATTTCTTCGGTCGCGAACGTAGCGGCGACTGGCAAATAGCCCCCTGTAAGTCCTTTTGCTACAGTCATCAGATCGGGTTCTACTCCTTCATGCTCGACAGCGAACATTTTCCCAGTACGTCCGAAACCGGTGGCTACTTCGTCGACAATCAGTAGTACGTTAAATTCTTTGCATAGCTTCTCAACACCCTTTAAATAACCTGCAGGCATCGTATTCATTCCGCCAGCTCCTTGAATCATCGGCTCAAGCACCATTCCTGCGATTTCTTCATGACGTTCTTCAAATAGCAAGCGCAGTTCATGTAGGCTCTCATCCCGTACAGTATTGTCATCACCTGAAGGGTGACGGTAAACTGACGGGAAGGGAATGACAAGCGCATCAAACAATAGGGAAGTATAGACTTTGTGATACAGTTCAATTGAACCGACACTCATCGTACCGACCGTATCTCCATGATAGCCATTGCTGACGGTCACAAAACGTGTTTTTTTCTCAATACCTTTATTCTGCCAATACTGATACGCCATCTTCACCGCTATTTCAACAGACGTTGCGCCACTGTCGGAGTAAAATACACGCGTCAATTTTTCGGGAACTAATTCCACTAATTTCTCAGCCAGCAGAATCGAGGGTATATTTGCAGCACCGAGTAACGTCGAATGCGCAATGGATTGCAGTTGTGTTTGAATCGCCTCGTCCAGCTCCTTTTTTCGGTGACCGTGTACATTTAGCCACAAAGAAGAATAGCCGTCCAAATACGTCTTGCCATGTATATCCGTCACGGTCACGCCTTCTCCGCTTGCAATGATAAGCGGATCTTTTTCATAATCCGACATCTGTGTAAATGGTAACCACATATGTTGCTTACTTTTCTTGAGCAACTGATTTGCATCCACTTAGTAACGCCTCCTCTAAAATTGAATAATCCCATTCTTCATAGCATGTCTTTTTCTTGCCCGAACTGGTCAACGTTTCTCGAATGTCTTTCTGATAAGGAATAATCCCAATCACAGGGACACCGCTCATCTTATAGATCATTTCCACATTATCTTTGATGATAGTGGGGGAATCTTGCGCCAAATCATTGAATAAAATGCCAGCGATTCGAATGCCTCTTGCTTTCATTGCTTCAATAGAAAGAAGTGTATGGTTAATCGTCCCCACACCGGCTCGTGCTACTAATATGACAGGAGCCTTTAATTCTTCCATCCAGTCGATCATGCAATAGCCTTCTGAGGTGAGCGGAACATAGAGTCCGCCAGCTCCTTCTATTACCATTCCGTCAAAATTTTCGCTGAGTTTCTTCACAGTTTGAGTCAATCTGTTTGTATCGATTTGGACATCTTCCCATCTAGCAGCCAAATGAGGAGAGCAAGGTGTAGGAAATAAATAGTCGGAGATAGGTTGTTCTCTACCGGAAGCCAGTTCATACGTCATAATATCTGGCGCGGTTAAGCGTTCATTATGTAACACCGCTCCCGTTTGGATAGGTTTGAACGGTACAAATTGCTGACCGTTTTCAGACAAAAAGTCACTGAGTAACACGGTGGCTACGGTTTTTCCTACATCGGTATCTGTTCCGGTAATGAATAATATCGACACGTTAAACTCTCCTTTTAAAAATATATGTTAACTAATTACAAAATTATGTTAACATATATTTGTAAAGACAACAATAGAAAGTAGGAGGATCAGAAAATGAAACCAAAGGAAATTGTGTTTTGCGCATTATTTGCAGCATTGATGGGGGTAGGAGCGAATATTGCGCCACTGTTGACGATCGGAGGTGTGCCCGTCACACTTCAATTACTGTTTGCTATATTGGCAGGGGGATTACTAGGCAGCCGATTGGGTGCCTTGTCTATGTTCGCTTATTTATTTATCGGATTGGCAGGTGCACCGATATTTGCGCAATTTAAAGGAGGACTCGGCAGTTTCATCAGCCCGACGTTCGGGTACATTATTTCTTTTATCTTCGTAGCGTATATCGTAGGAAAGTTCTTTGAGCGTAAACAATCGTGGATCAGTTACGCAGGGGCAGGTTTTCTTGCCATAGCCGTTAACTACATAATCGGTACAAATTATATGTATTTTGCTTATGTATACTGGGTAGAAGCGCCTGCAGGATTCAGTTACGCACTTGCGTGGTCCTGGATGGTTGCGTATTTACCTCTAGATATCGGCGTCACGATTCTGTCTATCATATTGATTCCAAGACTCCAGAAAGCTGTCAAATACAAGCCTATAGGCAAGCGTTTAGCGTAAAAAATATACCTGTGCGAGAACGATCAGGAAGCTCTCACGCAGGTATATCTGCAAATTAAACCATCAAAAATCCGCCACTCACACTTATGCATTCTCCATTCACAAAACTCGAGTCATCAGAAGACAAGAACGCAACAACCGAAGCAACTTCCGAAGGGTCACCCATACGACCGGCAGGCGTTAACATCGTTGCCATTTTCTTCACGTCTTGTGGCAAATCCTTGGTCATATCGGTATTGATCTGACCAGGTGCTACCGCATTGACTGTAATGTGCTTACTGCCGTTTTCTTTAGCAAGCGTTCTCGTCAATCCAAGCACACCGGCTTTCGACGCGCTGTAATTTGCCTGTCCCATATTGCCCCAACTGGAAGAAGAAGAGACATTGACGATCTTGCCGTACTGTTGCATTCGCATCTGTGGAATGACTGCTTGGCACGTGTAGAACATACTATGGAGATTGACGTTCAGTACAGAATGCCATTGTTCGGTCGTCATTTTATGGAAAAATGCATCTCTCGTAATACCTGCATTATTAATCAAAATATCAATCTTGTCGAACTTCCCGTAAATAGTGGAGAACGTTTTCGTCACATCTTCCAGATCGGCTACGTTGCACTTCATTGCGCAAACCTTTTCACCTGAAGCATCTAACGCAGAAGCTGTTGTTTCCAACTTTTCCATGTTTACGTCCAAAATAATTACCGAAGCACCATCCAGAAGTAAACGCTCCGCTATCTTCTCTCCAATTCCTTGCGCTGCACCTGTTACGACTGCAATTTTACCTACTAATTTCCCCATTACTCACACTCCTCATCGTTTTCATAGAATAGTAAGATAACTTTATCATGAATGAATGATGATTCATATAGGGAAGTGCTGGCCAAAAAATAGGAGCAACTACACTATTCCGTCATTCGCCAATTCAAACAGGTGAAATAATTCTCTCTATCCTTTACTATTGAAATAAGTACGACATAAAATCTGTAACAAAACGAAAGGCGGAGATATTCAAATGAACGCTTATGATGAGTACATGCGCGGAATCGTTACACCGATGCGCGAAGAACTAACGACTGCAGGATTTACGGAACTCACAACGTCTGAAGAAGTGAATGATACGCTAAAAGACTTGGAAGGTTCAGCTATTATTGTGATCAACTCTGTCTGTGGCTGTGCAGCAGGTTTGGCACGTCCGGCAGTACGCGAGGCGATAGAAGAAGTAAAGCCGGATCACTTATTTACCGTGTTTGCCGGACAAGATAAAGAAGCGACAGAAACATTCCGTTCGTACTTCCCGGAAATCCCACCAAGTTCACCATCCATTGCGATTTGGAATGAAGGTAAAGTGGTATACTTTATTCCACGTGAACAAATCGAGAACTTCCAAAAAGATCAAATTAAAGATCATCTCGTCGACGTCTTAACTAAAGTCGTCGCTCAGTGAACGTGATTATTACGACAGCAGGACGACCTGATGAACACTCCGCGGCACTTCTGCAGCAAGCAGCGGACGCGTTACAGGCACCTGTCGTCGAACGAAATAAGCGGTCCATTCCTAAACTGCAGAACATCTATCAAGCGGGTGTTCTGGTAGCGGGGAAGGACCGCTATTCGTTTTACCAAAAAGGTAGTGACGAACCGTTCTTCTTTCATCCGAACTCTGCGACCTATCGCTTGAAACGCATACTAAAAGGCGAAGCAGATCCGCTCGTGGCGGCAGCTGACCTCAGGCTAGGAGACTCTTTCCTCGACTGCACACTCGGTCTCGGATCGGATGCCATCATTGCGGCGAGCGCAGTGGGTGAAAAAGGAACAGTTGAAGGGATTGAAGCGGACTCAATTATCGCGTTTCTCACAAAGGTTGGATTACACAACTTTTCTATCGACTTTCCACTACTGCAAGAAGCGATGAGGCGAGTGCAAGTCATTCATGCGGAAGCCGTAGATTTCTTGAAAACTTGCGAAACGAACTCACGCGACATCGTTTTCCTTGATCCGATGTTCACGACACCAATCGAAGAATCTTCCAATTTTGAAGTGCTACGGGAAATTGGCGTGACTGATATTGTTACGGAAGGATGGGTAGCAGAAGCTTTGCGGGTATGTAGACGGCGTGTTGTACTAAAAGACCACTACCAATCACCAATGTTTGAACGCTTTGGTTTTATTCAGCAAATTCGCCCGTATACGAAAGTGCATTATGGTGTTCTGGGGAAATGAAATAGGTTTTAGCGTGGTCTCATTTCTTTACTTAATAACTAATATAGCAAAAAGACTGTATAGCTTTTTATTAAGCCATACAGTCTTTTTTTACATAACGCCAGCCTCTCAGGTCACTTCAGACAGATCGTAAAGGTGAAATTGCGTACCTTTACAATCCGTCTTCCAGCGCCTGTCGAGGCTAAACGGCGTTCTTCGCTTTTGGTTTCATCTAGCTACGAACGCCAGCCTCTCGGGTCACTTCTGACAGATCCTAAAGGTGGAAGTACGCACCTTTACAATCCGTCTTCCAGCGCCTGTCGAGGCTAGATGGCGTTCTTCGCTTTTGGATTAGTGAGTGAAATTAAGGGAGCTCAAGTACAAAGTCAATACAAGCATACCAATACCTAGTAGTAAGTTAACATCCATTGTTGCGACCTCCTTTATATGTAGCGCGTTGATTGAAATCCGCTTAACTTGCAATCAGAGAACATTTTGTGAAAATTGATGATTGAAGTTTGACTTTATTGTACAATGAAATAGTAAAAGATGAAACCTTTTGTGACGCTTTTCGTATGAGTTATGTAGATGTATGACGGAATGTTGAAGGAGTGATGGAAATGAAGCAATGGTTACAGCGGCTGATGATCGCATCTGTCGCCGTCTTAACACTGGGCATCATTACACCCAATCATGAAATTTGGACAAACTTTCAAGACAAGCATGAACCGAATGAATCCGGAACCCACGCAGAAGGCATGGAGTATTCCCTTGAACTGCAAGAAAATCGAAATGACTTACTGACACTTGACAGTTACACCGAAGAACAGCAATTGGTCGCGCACGCACGTCTATTGACCTATGAAAAGTTTGGACAGCGTATCGGGCCCGTCATCCAGAATGAATTCGATCACGAGATTTTTCCACGAATCGAAGCGGTGATCCAAACAACCGTACATAACGCAGCAGATCGCCGTCTCGCCATTACCGAGCAACCTTCAGGAGATTATGCGGAAAAGATTTTCCACGTTTATGACAAAACAGCGGAACAGGACCTTATTAAGTTCCACGTTCGTACAGAAAAACGACCAAGTGACGGCTACTTCTATAATTTCCATTACCATACAGCGGATGATGGATTTGTCGCACACCACTCAGTCGGTGATATTTACTGGTCCAAAAACACACCACCGAAATGGCTAACCTAAAAAATATCGAACACTCTTCTTCATGACGGGTGTTTTTTATCGTCTACATTTTTATAGTTATACAAGAGTGGGGTAGATGGATTGAAGTACATTGGGATTCGAAAATAGCGGGCAGATTAGATTGATAGACTTTCCGAAATTTAAACAACTTAGATAGAGTGGACAAAGTGAAAAAAGGGATCTTTTTTGCCCCCCCTAAAACATCTACCCATTCATGAACTTTTATCCATTTTCGCAATTTGTTTACTTAGTTGATCAATTTGCTTTTGCATTTTTTTCATTTCTTCAGATAGCTGATCTTGGGGATCTTGTCGGTTTGAGTTTTCTAGTTCTTGAAGTGCAATACCTGCTGCGATGGTCTGAATTCCGTCCCCCAATGTAGAAATTGCAGCCCCCAACAATGCAAGCTTGGCAGCAAACACTTCAGGAGAGTCTGTATTTTTCCCAAACTGTTGTTTGTTTGAGTTGTACATAACCACGCCTCCTCTTTCACCACTAGCTATGATTTTAAAAATATAAGAACCAAACAGCGTGGTTTTGTTCATCGGCTGATGCTTGAGTAAAAGAAGACCTAACCATTGGGATTTGCGTTTCACGTGCAGCAGTATGATAAAAGTCGACAGTCGTTTGCTCATCCATAAAAGCTGATTTCACGCCACTCTTATACTCTTTCTCACAGTTTTCTGTGAAGTTAAGTACGGGTTCCTTACCGGTCAATTGGAAATAGAGAGACCAAAAGCTTTGGTAGTGCCTCATTTCGTCATTTCTTATTTCTAGTATTTTATCTTTAATCTCTTGAGTTGGCGCTTGATTAGCTAAAATTCCATAACAATATATCGCATGATACTCTCCATTAATAGCTTTTAATAAATTATTTATAGTTTGTGTATGGGCATTACTGTATGTCTGACTAGTGTTTAACAATGAACTCACTCCTTTCATCATATACAGCGTTCCTATTTATTTTATGCTCTGGTTCCAAATGGGTGAATATAAAAAGGTCACTGAACTAGTTCAGTGACCTCATACACTCACCATGTAGTGTACTGACAGTGTAGGCGAGTAGTGTGATTAATAAACGTGGTAAATTTTGGGTCGGTCGCTTTTTTCCAATCATAGAGAGATGTTTATTTTTTTAGCCGACATACACTAGCTAACAGAATTACGTCTTTTTCGCATCGTCGAAATATTATCGTGCATCTGGAAATACGCGTTTCATTGCTTCCGAAAACTCATCGAAGAATCCTTCTACTGGCTCGCCCGCGTTAATTTTCTCCCTATAACCGGTCATTCTATCTACGAAGTCTGGATTAAGGGAAACGTAGACATTTTCAATAGCCGAATTAGAAGAACGAACTTTTTCCGCGATTTTATCTTCCAGCTCTTTTGTCGCTTCTTTCATTGCCGTATCTTTTGAGACAACCGCAACATACGCGTTATGATCCGTAACCAGTACAGTGGCACTATCCACTTCTGTCAGTTCAGTGATTTTGTCTGCCGCTTCATCAGCCGACTCCACCTTGGTCTCATGGGTACTAGGAGTTGAAACGTTTTCGTCAACAGTCCCATTGGATGTTTCATTTGTAGTAGTGTTTTCGTCAACGGGCGCCGTGTTATCATTTTTTGTTCCGCAACCCATCACGACCAGTGCAGCTAAAAGAACCATCATGAACCATGTTGTTTTTTTCATGTATTTTCCTCCTTATGATTACTTCACATCTAGTGTGTTCATAAAGGGGAATTTTCATGCAACCAATACATACTCAAATGAAAAACGATGACCCTTTAATTCCTGGCATGGAAGGTTGAAAAGATTGTTTAATCATTTATTGCTGATCTATAGAAAGCCACTGTATCCTACTGAGCGCAGAAGAATTTTCGTGTATACTACACGCTATAAGCAAAGGCGACATTTGAAAAAATAACCCTATACGACGAGCAGTGAATACCGGTCGAAAAACACACCATCGAACGGGCTTTTTTAATCAGCCCTTTCGTGGTGTGTTTTGTCGTCTTAATGTTATAATGAGTGTAATTTCAGAAGAGGGAGCTTGAAGCATGAAGCAATATTTAGATCTATGTCAACATATTCTGGATACAGGAACGAAAAAGGGAGATCGTACGGGTACGGGGACATACAGTGTCTTCGGTTATCAGATGCGTTTTGACTTAGCGCAAGGATTTCCTTTAGTCACGACAAAAAAGACGGCGTTTCGTTTGATTGTCTCAGAATTACTATGGTTTATTAAAGGAGATACCAATATCCGTACGTTGATACAGGAACGTAATGGAATTTGGGATGAATGGGCATTTGAACGGTATGTAGAAAGTGCGGCGTATACAGGAGAGGATATGACCGATTTTGGTCGCCGTGTACTACAAGATGAAGAGTTCGCGAAGGTTTACAAAGCGGAACTCGCTTTATTTAAAGAGAAAATTTTAGCAGATGAAGAATTTGCGAAGCAGCACGGTGATCTAGGGCCCGTCTACGGCAAACAATGGCGAGCGTGGGACAGCGATAGTGGAGTCATCGATCAGCTGGCACAAGTGATCGACAGCATCAAAAACAATCCTGACTCGCGTCGTCACATTGTCACGGCGTGGAACCCTGCTGAAGTCGACGCGATGGCACTGCCGCCATGCCACTTACTGTTTCAGTTCTACGTGGCGGACGGCAAGTTATCATGCCAACTCTATCAACGCAGTGCGGACGTCTTCCTAGGTGTTCCGTTCAATATCGCATCTTATGCATTACTCATTCATTTAATTGCGCATGAATGTGGTTTAGAAGTAGGCGAATTCGTCCATACATTAGGTGACGCACACTTGTATCAGAACCATATTGATCAAGTGCACGAGCAATTAGCGAGAGAGCCGAAAGAATTACCGACATTACATGTGAATTACGACGGTCGATCGATCTTTGATTTGACGGTAGAGGATATTTCGATTGAAGGCTATGATCCACATCCGAGAATTAAAGCACCGATCGCAGTATAAGGAGGGCATACAATGATTTCATTATTGGTGGCACATGATCTGGGCCGAGTCATCGGCAAGGACAATGAGATGCCATGGTATATTCCGGAAGAACTTCAATACTTTAAAGAGAAAACGATGGGCAAGGCGATCGTTATGGGACGCAAAACGTTCGAATCGATTGGTCGTCCGTTAAAAGGTCGATTAAATATTGTCATCACGCGCAATACAGACTATCAAGCAGACGGCGTCACGGTCTTTCATGATCTAGATAGTGCCGTGAAACTTGCAAAAGACTATGCGGACGAAGTGATGGTCATCGGCGGTGCGGAGATTTTCAAGATGTCGATGGAAGATGATGCAGACAGATTGTATGTTACCGTCATCGAGAAACATTACCCGGGTGACACATTCTTTCCAGCATACGAAGAAGACTACGCATTGATAAGCAAGTCGGAGCCACATTATGCAGAAGACGGCACCGCCTATACCTACCAAATTTGGGATAAAAAATAACGTTCTCCCCTATACATAGAGAAGAACGCTAAAGAATATCGATGTGCTGCCCGCCATAACGAACAGGTGCCAGATTGCATGATTGTACGGTACACGGCGTGACATAAAGAAGTACGCTCCTGCTGTATAGAACAACCCACCAATCACGAGCAACCATAGCCCTTGTGGCGGCAGTGCGTTATATAACGGTTTAATCGCTAACACGATGAGCCAGCCCATAATGAGATAGAGGGCGAGTGATAGTTTGGCGAAGCGGTGAATATAAAAGATCTTGAACAATATGCCGAACAAGGTCATTCCCCAGATGATGCCGAATAACGTCCAACCGAGTGCACCTTTTAAGGTGACGAGCAAAAACGGCGTATAGGTTCCGGCGATCAGTACATAGATAGCGGAATGGTCAAGAATCGCAAAAAACGATTTCAATTTCACAGGCATACTATGTAGTAGCGTACTGGCGAGGAATAATAACAACATGGATACGCCGAAGATGGTAAAGCTTGTTATAGCGATTCCCGTGCCTTGTTTCACGCCTTTTAAGATCAGCAAGACTAATGCAGGTATGCTGAGTAAGAACCCGATGGCATGCGTAATTGCATTCCAGCGTTCTTCATGCAGATTTTTGTAATCGAATGCTTCTTCCATTCTTGTAGCACCTCCTGCAATACACTATATCAAATACAGCGAAAAAAATCGCAGAAAGCCACACGCGAAGGAGATAGAAATCATGAAAAAAATTCATATCGTCACGGATTCCACTGCAGAACTATCGGATGAACTGATTGCTCAATACAATATCCATGTTGTACCTCTAACACTGATCATCAATGACAAGTCTTATATTGACGGCGTAGAAATCCAACCGGAAGAATTTCTCGACTTAATGCGCGATGCAAAAGAATTACCGAAAAGTTCACAGCCGGCAGTCGGCGTATTCCAGAACCTGTATGATGAACTGGGAGCGGATGGATCACAAATTATTTCGATCCATATGACGGGTGGCATGAGCGGGACGGTGAAATCTGCGGAAACGGCAGCTCATGCGTCAAACGCAGACGTTACGGTCATCGACTCAATGTATATTTCACATGCCCTGTCTTTCCAAGTGCTTGAAGCATGCCGACTGGCCGAAGAAGGCAAGTCGGTAGCAGAAATCGTGGAGGAACTTGATAGTGTACGAAAACGTTCCTCTTTATACGTCGTGGTGGATGTTCTCGATAATATGGTGAAAGGCGGACGAATTGGCAAAGGGAAAGCGATGTTTGGCTCCCTTATGAACATCAAGCCTATCGCGTCACTGAAGGACGGGGTGTATACGCCGGTCGCGAAGGTGCGCAGCCATAAACAAGTAGTCTCTTATTTGTTTGACGAGTTTAAGAAAGAAACAGCAGGGAAAGTAATTCGTAGTGTCGGAATCGCCCATGCAAACGGTCTGGCAATGGCGGAACCGCTAAAAAGTAAGATCGAAGAGATGGGCATTCAAGTGATGCTGACATTTACGACTCCGATCGTCAGTACCCATACTGGAGAAGGCGCGATCGGATTCATGTATTACACCGAGTGATACTAACTATAAAGGATATGAGATTATGAGAAGAATGCTAGTGCTGAGTCTCGTCTTCTCATTGTTCTTAGCAGGGTGCCAGGTCCCATTCAGCAAAAAAGAGACGACGCTTGCGGAACGTGAAAACGTTGCGTTCGATCCGTTTATTGTGCCGGAATCATTCATCCCTAAACGTATAAATGTGTTAGGGCTAGGTGATTCATTAACCCAAGGAGTCGGGGATGAACGGAAAGAAGGCGGATATTTTGGCCGTTTGACGTCGGACATGGAACAATGGAAAGGCATTATGGAAGTGGACGCCATAAATTTAGCAAAACGCGGACGGCGAAGCGACCAGTTTTTAAAGCAATTGCAAGATGAAGAAGTGCAAGAAGCGGTCATTCAGGCAGATTATATTGTCTTTACGATTGGTGGCAATGACATCATGAAAGTCGTCAAAGGTAATTTCATGCAGATGAAAATGTCTGATTTTTATAAGGCGCTGGGTAAATTTGAAACAAGAATTGAAGAACTGTTTGAGATTTTGCGCCTCTATAACCCGGATGCACCGATCATCGTGGCGGGTCTCTACAATCCTTTCTCCGTCGTGACAGACGAAGTACAGGAGTTTGAAGACATTATCGCAGACTGGAACCGCTCGATAGAAGAACAAGTGGAACAAGACGGGATGGCCTGCTTTGTTCCGGTAAAAGATTTATTTGATTCGAATGAAAACCTGGTTTATCACACAGACTTCTTCCATCCGAACAGTAAAGGGTATGATTTGATGGAAGAGCGATTTGTAAGAGAAATTAAAGGCTGTTCAGCGGTTGACCTGGAAGTGGAGTGAAGTACAAGATGAATAGTTGGAAAATAGCATTTTTCGGTCTGGCAGGAATAGTTGCGGCAGGGTTCGTGGGGCTTATCATCCTCATCAGTGGCACCACCGCTTCTCCAGCTCTTCCGAAAGACCAAGCAGTAGAAGAGAAAGGCTATACGATGGCACTAAATACAACGAAAGACAATTTTGAAGGCATTGCGAACACGTATATTAGAAAAGCCGTTAAAGGCACGTTGCCAGTAGAACTAGAAATGCGTGACGATGTATTGTTGACGTCCGAACTCACGGTATTCTCGCATACATTACCGCTCGCGATGCATTTTGACCCAGTCGTACGAGAAGACGGAAACTTAATCCTTAAACAATCGTCTATGGAATTAGGACAGTTGAATATCCCACCTTCCACGGTACTGAAATTACTGAAGAATTCGGTAGAGCTTCCGTCATGGATGGTCGTGCGACCGAAAGAAGAAGAAATATTCATCAATTTGAAGGACTTGCCGCTTTCGGGTGACTTCCAAGTGAAGGCAAAAGAAGTGAATTTAGCGCAAGATGAGATTATATTAGAAGTATTGATACCGAAAAACTAAGGAGGGCAACGACTATGGCAACACAACATGCAACTTTCGCAGGTGGGTGCTTCTGGTGTATGGTTAAACCATTTGACCAATACAATGGAGTGCATTCGGTTACGAGTGGTTATACGGGCGGGCATACTGTCAATCCAACATACAAAGAAGTTTGTTCCAATACAACCGGTCACAGAGAAGCGGTAGAGATCGAATTCGACGATAGTGTCATTAGTTACGAAGAATTATTGAATGTTTTCTGGCAAGTGATTGATCCTACTGATGCAGGCGGCCAGTTCCATGACCGTGGCGAATCGTATAAATCAGCGATCTATACACACTCTAACGAGCAACAGCAAGCAGCACAACGTTCCAAGCAAGCTTTACAAGATAGCGGCAAGTTTAGTGCGCCTATCGTGACGGATATTTTCCCTGCGGAAATATTCTATCCCGCCGAAGACTATCACCAGCAGTATTACGAAAAGAACCCAGACCACTATGCACGTTACACTGTCGGATCAGGACGCGCAGGATTTATCGAAAAGAATTGGGGGAATCGTTGATGAAAAAAGACTTACGTTCTGAATTAACAGAGATGCAGTATCATGTGACGCAAGAAAATGGCACGGAACCACCATTTCGTAATGAATATGACGCGCACTTTGAAGAGGGAATCTATGTAGACATCGTGTCAGGTAAGCCGTTATTCAGTTCAAACGATAAATACGACGCGGGCTGTGGATGGCCAAGCTTCACGAAGCCGATCGAAGCCGTGGAAGTTACAGAGCATTTCGATACAGCTCACGGCATGCGCCGCACAGAAGTACGGAGTAAGTCAGCGGATTCTCACTTAGGACATGTCTTCCCAGACGGACCACCAGAACAAGGCGGCTTGCGCTATTGCATCAACTCCGCCGCATTACGTTTCGTTCCGGTGAGTGATCTAGAAAAAGAAGGCTATGAAGAATACAAAGGGTTATTTGAATGAAGGAAGGTGACGACGATGGATCGATCCTTTTACCATTTCGCACTACGTTATCGTGGCGGTGAAAAAGACGATGTCAAGGCATTGTTTGCAGAGAGGATGTTTCTCGATGCCGGTTTCCCAAAAGATGAAGAGGATTTCGATTCATTGTCGCGTTACGTAGAGGACATGGCGGATGATCATTTACGTTCTACTACGTTTGATGAAATATACGCCATCTATCAAGAGCTTTGCAGCAGATAAATGGCGAGGGTTTCATTGCATCTCGCCATTATTCACTGTATGATAATAACAAATTAGTGAAATGAGGCTGAAAAAAGATGAGTATACATATTGATGCAAAACCAGGCGATATCGCAGAAACGGTTCTTCTTCCAGGAGATCCATTACGCGCGAAGTATATCGCAGAAACATTTTTAGAAGACGTTGTACAGTACAACGAGGTACGGAACATGTTTGGCTTTACGGGAACATATAAAGGCAAACGTATTTCCGTACAAGGTACTGGCATGGGCGTTCCGTCTATTTCTATCTACGTAACAGAGTTAATGCAAGAGTTTGGCGTCCAGAAATTGATCCGCGTTGGCACATGTGGCGCGATTCAGAAAGACGTAAAAGTACGTGACGTCATCCTTGCACAAGGCGCGACAACAAACTCATCACTAAACGACGTAACATTCGGTCCGATTCGCTTTGCGCCGATCGCAAACTTTGATTTATTGATGAAAGCGTATAATGCAGGGAAAGAAAAAGGCTTGCATTTACAAGTAGGAAACGTCTACACAGAAGACTTCTTCTATAATGAAGACGCTCAGCATGAAAAATTAGCGCGTCATGGAGTATTGGCGGTCGAAATGGAAGCCGCAGCCCTATATACGCTAGCAGCTCGTTATGGCCGTCAAGCACTCGCTGTTCTGACAGTAAGTGACCACATCTTAACAGGAGAAATTACCACGCCTGAAGAGCGTCAAACGACATTCAACGAAATGATCGAAGTCGCGCTAGACGCAGCCATTGCTGAATAATAGAATAGATAGAAACTTGCAAAAGACCGCTCTTGGCAGCGGTCTTTTGCAGGGATATGGAAAGTAGGGAGACCATGAACGAAAACGATTCGCATGAGAACGGGAAACCACAACCGGAAGCGCCGAAACCTGCTCGCTATATTCGGATCAAACCGTTTTCTCTGATCATGCTCATTTTTTTCCTTGTGCTGGCGACAGCCGCCGTTACCTTCGTGGCACTGACAGTCGGAGACGAAAAAGTAGTAGAAGTCGTCAAACCGAATCAAGTAGGTATGGAACGAAAAGAGTTCAAGAAACTGTATGAGGCATATGATCAACTGAAAGAAAGTTATTTTGACGATGTAGATGATCAAGTCGTCATTGACGGCGCGATCAACGGAATGGTCGATTCCTTGGGTGATCCGTACTCTGATTATCTAAATGAAAAAGAAGCCAAGCAATTGAATGAAAGCATTTCTTCGAGTTTTGAAGGAATCGGTGCAGAAATTCAAGAGTCCAACGGCTATATTAGTATCGTTTCACCGATAAAAAACTCTCCTGCTGAAAAGGCAGGTTTATTACCGAATGATACCGTACTGTCGGTCGATGGCGAAAGCATACAAGGTTTGTCTTCATCGGAAGCGGTATTGCTCATCCGTGGAGAAAAAGGGTCGACGGTGACATTATCTGTACGACGCGGCGAAAAATCGGATCCCTTTGACGTCAAGATTGTTCGTGACGTGATTCCGATCAATACGGTATACGCTGAAATGCTCGACGACAACATCGCTCATATTAATATCACATCGTTTTCAGAACATACGTATGAAGAATTGCTCGAAGCGCTGAATGAAATGACCGATAAAGGAATGGAAGGCGTACTGATTGACGTGCGTCAAAATCCAGGCGGCATCTTAAGCGGTGCTATCGATATTTCCGATTTGTTCGTTCCGGACGGCAAAATCTTATTCCAAACGGAAGAAAAAGGTAAGACGCCGGAAGCGTATCCTTCTTCTAACGGACAGAAAGTAACGGTCCCAGTCGCATTGATTGTAGATGAGGGCAGTGCGTCCGCGTCTGAGATCTTAGCGGGTGCGTTAAAAGAAGCTGCAGGTATTCCGATTGTCGGCGTCAAGACGTTTGGTAAAGGGACGGTTCAAACACCTACCCAATTACCGGATGGTTCCAACTTGAAATTGACGACAGCGAAATGGTTAACTCCAGACGGCAACTGGATCCACAAAAAAGGGATCGAGCCTGACGTTAAAGTACCTTATCCTTCGTATGCGTCACTACCTTTCCTTGATTCATCTGAAGAGATGGACGAAGGTACCGTTTCTCCTTCCGTACAAGCGGCAGAAGAAATGCTAGAAGCTGTAGGGTATGACCCAGGAGAAGCAGATGGTCTTTATGACGCGGATACAGCAGAAGCTGTTAAAACGTTGCAGAAAGATCTGTCACTAGAGCAGACAGGCATCTTGACTGGAGATACAACGGTCGGCTTAATGCAGAAATTACGGGACAAGATGAAAAAAGATGACCCACAATTGCTGAAAGCGAAAGAAGTTGTGTTAAAAGAAATTACTTCATAATCAAAGAAACACGCGTCCAGCAATCGTTGGGCGCGTGTTCTCTATGGAAAAGGATGATATAGAATGATTGATGTATACTTACTCAGCGGCTTTCTCGGAAGCGGCAAGACGTCTTTACTCGTAAGCTTAGTCGAGCAAGTGAAGGAATCCGGTAGACAACCAGCTGTATTGATGAATGAATTTGGAGAGTTGAATATTGACAGTCAAATCGTCGAGGATGCAGGCGAGGTTCCGTTAAAAGAATTACTAAACGGCTGTATATGCTGTACAGGTGCGGAATCTACGGAAGCGCAATTACAAGGCTTGCTAGCAGATTATCCGGAGATTGATGTGCTGTTCATTGAAACGACGGGTGCAGCTCACCCTGTAGAAGCGTTAGACGCCGTGTACTCGCCGTTATTTGCAGAGAAGCTAGACGTCAAGGGAATTGTCACTGTGGTCGATGCCAAGCGCTGGGTGGACCGTGACAAGCTGTCGCCACGAATTCAAGCTTTATTCCTCGAACAAGTACGCCATGCACACTTCATGGTTCTCAATAAAACGGATTTGCTGACAGATCATCAATTGGCCTTTGTGACGATGCAAGTGACACAATTCAATTCTTACGCACCGCTCGTCCAGACAGTGAATGCGAAAGTCGATTTCGGCTATATCGAGAAAATGGTCAATGTGGCGGCGCCGAAACAGCCCATCTCCACAGGTAGCGGATTGCCTCTTGCTTCAAAAGTGTTGTCATTCGATGCCCCGGTCAACCAAGAGCACTTTGAGGATTGGGTGCGAACAGTACCGGACAGCGTCTACCGTATGAAGGGCTATATCCAACTAGAAGGTTCGCGGTACTCCCATTTATTCCAATATGCATACGGCATGGTCAACTGGATACCGGAATATATGCAAATCCCGTCCAAGTTGGTGATCATTGGGGAGCAACTTTCGGACATCGAATACTTGCCCGAAAACTAGTTGTCAATAGCTTTTTATTGTTAATGATGTTCTCCATTGGATAAGGTTGCCAATACAATTACCCTCAGACTCTCATTCCATAGCTTTGTAGAGTTCATTGGACAAGTTGGTAGGAATAACCAAGATCTCTCCTTTTCTTTTACGTTATGCTAGGTCACGTAGAAAAGGAGGGACCAAGATGAAAAAACCGTTATCACTCATCTTATTAAGTTCAGCTATTTTATTGCCTACTCATGCAGCAGAGGCAAGCACGACAAATCAAGTGCAGACACAGACGTATAATTGTGCCTTCGCCAATCAACAGGTGTACTCGTATTACTGGAGTAACTACCAGAAGCCACAGAGCAAACCGGTAGCGAAACCAACACCGCCTGTACAACAACCAAACGAACCAGCAGAAAAGCCACAAACAGACAAGCCGGCACAGCAACAAACAGCGAATGTATCAGCTACAGAACAAGCCGTACTCGATTTAACGAATGCGCAACGTACGAAGGCAGGTCTCAAGCCATTACAGATCGATGCAGCCTTGCAGAAATCCGCAAAGCAGAAATCAGCCGATATGGCAGCAAACAACTATTTCTCTCATACAAGCCCGACATACGGTTCACCGTTTGATCAGATGAAGCAAAATGGCGTTACATACCGTTCGGCAGCCGAGAATATTGCGATGGGTCAGCGCAGTGCACAAGATGTCGTGACAGCTTGGATGAATTCAGCTGGACACCGTCAGAATATCTTGACGCCTGAGTTTACACATATCGGTATTGGCTATGATGCGAATGGTCATTACTGGACACAACAGTTTATACAGAAGTAAGTATGGGAAGGTCAATGGAGTTATATCCATTGACCTTTTTTTAATGAAGAGAGTACAAGACTTTGTTTTTTCGTTGTGTAAGTTTGCGAGATAGGTCCAGATTAATAGAGACGCTAGAGGTAATGAGCGGTTACAAGCCATTATAGAGCGCTTAACGTATAGTATGAGCGGTGACGGACTAGGATAGAGCGGTTGGCGGTGAGTATAGAGCGGATACGCATGAACTATGAGCGCTTAGACGAATTAATGAGCGAAACTCGCATTGCACGCACTAATTCGGCATAAGTAATATGTAAACTACAACGAAAAAGACCAATGGAATAAACACTCCATCGGCCTTTTATTTTTATTCACGATACTTATTCTGTATAAAACGCAACCGAAACGAAAGAATCACCGCGCCCACCGTCAAGCCGACGATCAGGCCAACCCAGTAGCCGTATGCACCTAGTTCTGTATAACGTGCTAGCGCGAATCCGGTAGGCAGTCCAATGAGCCAGAATGACACGACGCCGACTAAGAACGTCATCGTCACGTCCTTATAGCCGCGCAACGCACCTTGGATCGGCGCTTGCACCGCATCCGACAGCTGGAATAGTGCCGCGTAGACGAAGAAATGTACGGCTAGTGTAATAATCGCCGTGTCCGTCGTATACATAGAAGCAATCGACTCACGGAACATCAGTAAGATGAATATGGATAGGAAACTGAAAACAACTGCGAACGCGATGCCGAGATACGTATACTCGCGCGCGTCCTTTGTTTTATTCGCACCAATGGATTGACCGACTAGAATCGTTGTACCCATTGAGACGCTTAACGGCACCATATAGAGAAGAGACGTAAAATTGAGCGCAATCTGGTGAGCCGAGATGACTTGTGCGGTATAGCTGCTCATCAATAACGTCACGACGGAAAAGATACTCGTCTCCACGAAAATGGATAGACCGATCGGCACGCCAATGAGTAAAATTTCTTTCCATTTGCGCAAAGAGATTCTTTGCCAACTCCTAAACAGCGTATACTCCTTAAAGTGGCGGGATGACCAGGCGATGAGCACCGCAATGAAGAACACGAGCCAGTACGTAAAGCCAGATGCATACCCTGCGCCTGCACCACCAAGTTCCGGGAAACCGAAGTTACCGAAAATCAATAAATAGTTCAATGCGATATTGATCGGTGCGGATAGCAGAATGATGAACATGGAGACACGAGTTGCGCCGAGTGCGTCAAAAAATGAACGCAATACGGTATAGGCCATGAGTGGAACCAATCCGATACTCATGCCAGTCAAGTAAGCGGATGCTACTTCTATAACGGGCGCATCTAGTGGCATTCTTGTAATGGCGGGTAACACGACCCAATGGATCAATACGAAAATGATTGCCGAAAGGGCGAGAGATACGTATAATGCTTGCTGGACAGTAGGACGCACATCGTTTTTATTCTTTGCGCCAATTTGCTGTGCGATAATAGGGGTAAGGCCCATCAGAATTCCAGAAAGGCCGGTATAGACCGGTATCCAGAAGGAACTGCCGATGGTCACGCCCGCTAAGTGAAACGTATCATAGCGTCCAGTCATGAGGATATCGAAGAACGACATCAGATAAAGCGCAACTTGCGTAATCACAATGGGAATCATAATCTTAATGAAAATGGATGTTTTTTGTTGCAAAGGTTTTGTTACAGTAGTCATAGTTTTGATTTCCTCTACTAATTTTTTCATTTTGACTATTGTAGCATGAAATATAGTAGACAACGTATATGGAAGGATGGAATGAATGAAGCAACCGGTAGTCGTATTAACAGGTGGCGGTACAGCAGGACACGTATCTGTCAATCAAGCGTTAATACCCGTTTTTTTAAGTAAAGGGTATAGTGTGCATTATATTGGTTCCCATGAAGGAATCGAAAAAGAATTGATCGCGGACGGCCACCCCGAAGTGGTATATCATGCGATTCAAAGTGGAAAGTTACGGCGCTATTTCTCGCTGAAGAATTTTACGGACCCATTCCGTGTTGGAGCCGGGACACTACAGGCGCTCTCTATTCTTCGCAAAGTGAAACCGGAAATTATTTTCTCAAAAGGTGGATTCGTTTCAGTACCCGTCGTGATGGCGGCTAAGCTTGCGAACGTGCCTGTCGTCGTACATGAATCGGACGTCACACCAGGTCTTGCGAATAAATTGGCATTGCCGTTCTCGTCACAAATATTTACGGTCTTTGAACAGACTTTGCAGTACGTGCCTGCAGCAAAATCCATGTGTACAGGGCCAATCATTCGTCCCGAGCTATTTATGGGCGATCGGGAAGAGGGCTTGCGCAGGACGGGTCTGAGTTCCGACAAACCGGTATTTATTATTATGGGGGGCAGCCAAGGTTCTGCCGTGTTAAATGAAGCGGTGCGCAATGAATTACCCGCGTTACTTGAGAAGTATCAGATCATTCATTTATGCGGTAAAGGGAATGTGGTAGAAGGACTTGCGGTGGCGGGGTACGTACAATATGAATATGTCACCGATGAATTGCCTGATCTGCTAGCAGCTGCTGATTACGCGGTTTCGCGTGCTGGCTCCAATGCGATTTTCGAATTGCTTGCGATTCATAAACCTATGTTGCTTGTTCCGCTTGCCGCGTCAAAAAGCCGCGGTGATCAAATATTGAATGCTGAATACTTTGCTTCCAAAGGGCTGGCATTGCAAATAGGAGAAGAGCAATTCGAGGTGCAGTCTGTTACAGAACAATTTAATACACTCGTGAAGGAAAAAGCTCGATTGCTGTCAAATATTGAGAAAACGACTGAACCGAAAACACCTGAAAAAATGGCCGAGTTAATTTTATCGTTCCAAAAATAGGAATGTACGCAGAGTGGCGAACTGACGTAGTTTTCAGTAATTTTTAATATAATTCCAAGTACTTTGCAGAAAACTGTGCATCTTAGGATTAATCCCTTTCAGTTCTAATGTTTGCGTGCTATTATTGTATAGAAGTAGTGAAAATAAACACAACAAGCCAATAGGCAAATGTGGAGGTTATATTACATGTCGAACAATGTGGATTCCCATCGTTCCCCGTATTCTAATTTTTCGGGTCCAAACCTTGGGTATGTAATGGAAATGTACGATCTGTTTAAAACAGATCAAGATGCAGTAGATCCTGATTTAGCAGAGCTATTCAGGAATTTTGGTGCGCCTCAGATGGATGAGTCAGGTCAAGAGGCAGTCGTAGCGCAAGGTTCCCAAACGGATCTGCGTAAAGTTCTTGCCGTTTATTCTTTACTTGAAGCTATTCGTTCTTATGGACATCTTGCAGCAGACATTTATCCATTAAACGATCGACCTAAAGATACATCCCGTCTTGAACTGTCATATCATGGATTGACAGAAAGCGATCTGGTCGGATTGCCAGCAACTTTGTTCTTGAAAAATGTTCCAGCGACAGTTGAAAATGGATTAGATGCAATGAATTATTTGAAGTCTCTTTATACAGGCCCCATTGCATACGAATTCTCTCACTTAATTGATGAAACCGAGCGTAACTGGATTCAAACAAAAATTGAAAACGGCGACGTACAGTCAAAAATGCAAGGAGAAGAGAAAAAACAACTTCTTGAACGTTTGACGAAAATTGAAGGCTTTGAAAAATTCATTCACCGTACATTCGTTGGAGCGAAACGTTTCTCTATCGAAGGCGTGGACACATTAGTCGTCTTAATCGATGAATTAATGCGTCTTTCTGAAGATGCGAAAATGGAGAAAGTGCTAATAGGCATGGCTCACCGTGGACGTTTGAATGTCTTGACGCACAACTTAAATAAACCATACGAAATGATGTTTGCAGAATTCGCAGGCGTACCCGCTTCACCGTTCTTGCCAAAAGACGGATCTCTTGAAGTAACTCGCGGTTGGTTCGGCGACGTGAAATACCATATGGGTGCTCTTCATAAAGGTAAGTCCGGGATGAATCGCTTCCTTGCGTACAACCCGTCTCACTTAGAAGTGGTAAACCCAGTAATTACTGGGCAGACTCGTGCTGCACAAGAAAACACAGACAACCCAGGGATTCCACAACAAGATACAAATAAAGCATACGCAATCTTAGTGCATGGTGATGCCGCGTTCCCAGGACAAGGGATCGTTCCGGAATCATTCAACTATTCTCGCGTTCGCGGTTTCAGAACAGGTGGATCGGTTCACGTCATCGCCAATAATACTATTGGCTTCACGACGGAATATTATGATTCCCGTTCTACACACTATGCATCCGATCCAGCAAAAGGCTTTGAAGTGCCTGTATTCCACGTGAATGCAGATCACCCAGAAGAAGTACTTGCTGTGGCAAAACTGGCATTTGAATATCGCCAGGCATTCGGTAAAGACGTATTGATCGACTTGATCGGATACCGTCGTTACGGACATAACGAAATGGATGAGCCACTCGTGACGAATCCAGTGATGTACCACGAAATCCATAAACACCCAACAGTTCGTGAAATTTACGGACAGCGTCTAGTTGAGCAAAAGCTTCTGACAGACGACGAAGTGAAAGAAATGGACAAGTCGGTCATCGCAACTATGCAACAAGCGTATGATCACGTAAAAGAAAAATCAGTAGACGCACCGGAAATTTCCAACGCAACGCCAGACGTCGTACAAGCTGGACTTCCACGTGATCTCGAAACTGGAGTAGCGGAAGATCGTCTTCGCCAAATGAATGAAGAGTTGTTGACATATCCAGCTGAATTTACAGTGTTCAACAAATTGGATAAAATCTTGAAGCGTCGCCTGGAGCCATTTAATGGTAAAGGTAAAATCGACTGGGCACATGCTGAGCAATTGGCATTCGGTTCAATTATTCAAGACGGTAAGCCAATCCGTATGTCTGGACAAGATATCCAGCGCGGAACATTTGCACAGCGTCACTTAGTATTACATGATGAAAAAACAGGTGAAGAACTTGTTCCATTGCATCATATTAGCGGATCTAACGCATCATTCGTGGCATATAACAGCCCATTGTCTGAAGCAGGTATCGTAGGCTATGAATTCGGTTATAACTTAGAAGAAGACAAAACGATGTCTATTTGGGAAGCGCAATACGGTGACTTCTCCAACATGGCACAAGTCATGTTCGATCAGTTCGTTTCTTCAAGTTATTCGAAGTGGGGTCAGCAATCCGGCCTCGTACTATTGTTGCCACACGCATTTGAAGGACAAGGTCCAGAACACTCCAGTTCACGTATCGAACGTTACCTGCAACTTTGTGGTGAAAATAACTGGACAGTCGCGAATATCTCCAGTGCAGCAAACTACTTCCACGTATTGCGTCGTCAGTCGAAGATTCTTGGCAGCGAAGCAGAACGTCCGTTAGTTATTGCTACACCGAAGTCATTGCTTCGTCATCCACTAGTTGGAGCGGACGTTGAAGACTTAACGGAAGGTCACTTCAAGACAGTTCTTGAACAACCTGGTACAGGAACAAAACCTGAAAAAGTGAAAAAAATCTTGTTCGCAAGCGGGAAGATGGCAATTGATTTAGCTGAGAAGATTAAAGACGGCGAAGGATTCGACTACTTGCACGTTATACGTGTAGAGCAGCTATACCCATTCCCATCCGACAAAATTAAAGAAATCGTTGCACGTTACCCGAAAGTAAAAGATTTAGTATGGGTTCAAGAAGAGCCGAAGAACATGGGTACATGGTCATTCGCGTATCCATTCCTAGAAAAACTAGCTGACGGTAAGGACATTTCTTATGTAGGACGTATTAAGCGTTCAAGTCCTTCTGAAGGTGATGGTGCATCTCATAAAAAAGAACAAACCCGCATCATTGAAGAAGCTTTGAAAAAGTGATATAACAAGTACGTGAGCTTTACAATTAAATTTAAAACTACTTATATAAAGTAGCTTATCCGTTAGAAAACGGTATACCTACGAGGAGGAATTTATTGTGGCAGAGATCAGAGTACCTGAACTAGCAGAATCAATTACAGAAGGTACAATTGCAAAATGGTTAAAACAACCCGGTGAAAACGTGGAAAAAGGTGAATTCATCGTTGAATTGGAAACAGATAAAGTGAACGTTGAAGTCATTTCAGAAGAAGCAGGCGTTTTGTCTGAATTATTGGCTGCAGAAGGCGACACTGTTGAAGTTGGCCAAGTAATCGCGATTGTAGGCGAAGGTTCAGGTGCACCGGCACAACCAGCTCCACAAGCAACTGAAGCAGCATCTGCTCCAGCGCAAAAAGAAGAAACACCAGCTCCAGCAGCGGCTGTAACGGAAGAAACATCTTCAGCAGACCGCACGATTGCAAGCCCAGCAGCACGCAAGCTGGCTCGTGAAAAAGGTATTAATCTTGCAGATGTATCACCTGTTGATCCAATGGGACGCGTACGCGCGCAAGACGTATCTGCTCACAACAACGCTCCAGCACCTAAAGCTCCAGCGGCACCAGCTGCTAAAGCAGAAGCAAAAGATGACGGTCGTATTACGCGTCAGAAAATGACTCGTCGTCGTCAAACGATCGCGAAGCGTTTGCTTGAAGTAAAACAATCAACAGCGATGTTGACGACTTTCAACGAAATTGATATGTCGAAAATGATGGAACTTCGTTCACGCAAAAAAGATCAGTTCTTCGAGCAAAACGATGTACGTCTAGGCTTCATGTCATTCTTCACGAAAGCAGTAGTTGCAGCATTGAAGAAATATCCATACGTTAACGCTGAAATCGATGGCGATGAAATTCTTTTGAAGAACTACTTCGATATAGGTATCGCAGTATCTACTGACGGCGGACTAGTTGTACCAAACGTTGTGGATGCAGACCGTAAGAGCTTTGCTGAAATCGAAGCATCTATCGGAGAACTTGCGAAAAAAGCACGCGACAACAAGTTGACAATGGCTGATATGACAGGCGGTTCATTCACGATTACAAACGGTGGAGTATTTGGTTCACTATTGTCTACTCCAATCCTTAACGGTACACAAGTAGGAATCTTAGGTATGCATACTATTCAGAAGCGTCCAGTAGCTGTTGGGGACAATATCGAAATTCGTCCGATGATGTATGTTGCACTTTCTTACGATCACCGCGTAATTGATGGTAAAGATTCAGTAGGATTCTTGAAGATGGTTAAAGAGTTGCTTGAAAACCCTGAAGACCTTCTACTAGGTTCTTAATCAGCACAAGCCAAGCGACCCGCTAATCAGCGGGTCGTTTTTATTTAAGGAAGGAGAGATTTCATGTCATATTTACAATGGTTGGATGAACCTACGTTAAAGACAGTGACGTGCACACATACCGATGCAGCAAAGTATTTGGTTAGCAATATGCTGACGGTGGGGAAGTCCTATGAAGTGAAGAATGAGACGGAAGAGTTTATCTTCGTGGTAGACAATTCCGGTAAGGTCGGCGGGTATTATAAGACGTATTTTGAGTAATTGATTAGTGAATAAATAGTAGGGTACTTAGAGACGATTCTTCATTGAATCGTCTTTTTTATGTGTGAGGGTGATAGGGTTTTATTGCGGATAACCGGGGAAATAGGCGCGTTTCGCTCATTAATTCGTCTAAGCGCTCAAAGTTTATGCGTATCCGCTCAATCGTCGCTGTCGACCGCTCTATCAAGGTCCAGAAGCGCTCATACTTTACGTTAAGCGCTCTATCGTAGCTCGTATCCGCTCATTGCCCACGGTGTAACGATCCAGTCTTGTACATATAAAACGAAATCAAGTTTCCAGTATTTTTCCCCCAAAAAAACCGTCTCTCTTATGAGGGACGGTTTTGTGACTCTTCATATACAGCGAGTAAACGAGTCTTAAGGTCTTGTTCCATTCTAGCGATCTCAGTCTCAGCGGCTTTGCGTTTAGCACGGCCATCTGCTTGGATCAGCAAGGTTTCTTCGATCGTCTGGATTAAGTTCTCTTGTGTCGTTTTCAACGTATCGATCTCAATAATACCTTTTTCATTTTCTTTGGCTGTCTCAATACTATTCACTTTTAACATTTCGGAGTTACGAAGCAACAAATCGTTCGTTGTCTTTGTGACGAGCTTTTGTGATTCCACAGCCTTTTGCTGACGGTTTAGTGTTAGCGCAATCGCAATTTGATTCTTCCACAGAGGGATCGCTGTCATAATAGACGCTTGGATCTTCTCAGCTAACGTTTGGTTCGTTTGTTGGATCATACGGATCTGTGGAGCACTCTGAATGGTGATTTGACGGGATAGTTGCAAATCGTACAGGCGTTTTTCTAAACGGTCAACAAATTGTGCCATATCGTTAACTTCTTGAACCATCATTTGATCATCCGATTGCTGTGCTTTTTTATGCAGTTCCGGAATGATGGTGCTATTGATTTCATCAATCTTTAATTCCGCAGCTGCGATATAGACGTTCAATGCTTGGAAGTACGTTTTGTTTTGTTCATATAAACTGTCCAACATGCGGACGTCTTCCATTAAACCACGTTTGGAATGCTCTAGTTGAACGCTTATTTTATCGACTTGTGTGCCAAGCTTTTCGTATTTCGTCATAATTTCTTTGATAGGGCGAGTAGCCTTGTTGAATAAACGGCTAAGACCCGATTTCTTTTTATCTGATAGATCATCTGTATCGATTTCGGATAGTTTGGCCATTAATTCATTCAGTACATCGCCGACAGGTCCAATGTCTTTGCCTTGGACGTGATCGAGCATTTTATGAGAGAAGTTAGATAGTTCATTCTGTGCATTGGCACCGTAGGAAATGACGGCTTCGTAATTACCGACAGGGATCTGTGAAGCCAATTGTCTTGCCTTATCTTGTTCTTCAGGTGTTAATCGGTCGATCAATTTAGCAGGTGCGGCTGTGTCGGACAGCGAATTCTCCATTTCTTTTGGAAGCAGGCTAGCATCCATATCGAATGGATTGCCGAGCAAGTCGTCCACCGATTTTTCTTGTAGTACGTTTTTATCTGTCATTAGAATGTTCCCCTTTCGATTCGAGCAACGGTTTGTCTCTCTTAAGTGTAATATCGACGTAATCAATTTCCATTCGGAGCTGTTCCAAATCAGTTGATACAGCGTTACGTAGATCTCGTTCCATTTCGAGACTCAAATCAGATAACGTTTCGCGAGTATGTTGTAGTGCGACTTTGATATCTTGGTCTTTTAATGGCTGATTAACGAGCAGGCTGTACTTCGATGTTAATTCTACAACGGAATCAAGATGGGCGTAGAAAAAACTTTCGACTTGGTAGAACTTTCTCGGGTTGGACTGGACGATCTTAATGATGCGTCGAGCCATTGAAGACATATCGTATACTTGTCTGAATGCTTGGATGGAACGAACTTGTCCGTACATATTTCCGAGCTGTTTTAGCTTTCGTTTTGATTCATTCAGTTGTTGTTCAATATGTTTATATTCAGAGCGTGCCATCCCGAATTTTTTTAATGTGGAGCGTAACTGTAGTTCTTTAATCGCTACGTTGCCTCCTGCATACAGTGCGATTCCGATAGCGGAGCCTAGGAAAAAGTTCATGCTCGTACCGCCAATGAGGATCACCCACGTCAGGAAACTAGTCGGAGCCAATATGACATGTCGTGTGAAGAAGTTTTTTATAGTATTCATGTTGATTCAGGCCGCCTTCCATTCTGACTCTATATAATACTTACGGATTAACAACGAAAAGGTTTCATTTATCGTGCAGACAGTAAGGTTACTGGAGCCTATCTCAATTATAGCCGAAAATGGACGAAAACTCATATATTACGCAACATGAATCAATTTACTTTGATTAGCGAGTCGAATTTGCTAGAATGAATATCATTCCTGCATAGCGCAAGGTAAAGGAGTGCTTACTGAATGTATGAAGTGGTATACATGAAGGCGGACTTTGAGCCGTGGTGGATGTTTGAAGAGTGGAGAGACTATAGTGTCTCATCCAAAACATTTACGAATAAAATGGACACAGAATCATATATTAAAGAACTGGTCGGGAAGATGAAGCCGCATTTTGAGCATTACGAAGTTCGTAAAGGCTGCTTCCATGCATTTTGGTCCACATCGGAAAAATACTATTGCAATGGCTGCGAAGGAGATTTGCAGTTGTATCACGGTCTTATCGTATTGATAGACGGGGAACCAAACATATCGTAAGAACATTCAGTAAAAGCGTTTATTATTAATTGACAAAGAAGCCCAATATGTTATACTAAATGTAAGTAAATTAATCGAACGATCGTATGCTAAGTGATTCACCTATTACAAAAGGGATCGGCGACGTCGGCAACTTTTGTAATACGTGAATTTTTTTGTATGCTAAGGTTCGTGTATTAAAGTATTTATATTTTTTTGGAGGTAATCGAATGAAACAAGGTACAGTGAAATGGTTTAACTCAGAAAAGGGCTTCGGTTTTATCGAAGTTGACGGAGAAGAAGACATCTTTGTACACTTCTCAGCAATCCAAGGCGACGGATTCAAATCTCTTGACGAAGGTCAGCAAGTTGAATTTGAAGTTGTCGAAGGTAACCGTGGTCTACAAGCAGCTAACGTTGTTAAAATCTAAACCACTTGAAAAGGCGCCCATTGCGGCGCCTTTTTGTTTGCAGAAAATTACGGTTGTGTCACCGTTTCTAGACTAGAAGTAACGACAAATTCTTCTTCGCCTTCCATCTTCATCACCGATTCACGTTTTACTTCCCCAAAATCCTTCACGAGATAGATCCTGTTCACAAAGTCTTTACCCACTTGCTCCATTACGACCGCATCTTCAAATTGCTGATAAGGAGTTTCCACTGACGCATTCATCTCCACAATCTTCCAGCCGTCAAAAGTTGTACCTACTTCAATAGGACCTTTCAAATAGGTTCGGATCGGTTTCATGGACTCTAGCTCTTCAGTCGGTGGAACGCCAGCGTCCAACTCGATATGTTCTTCCTGCAATACTTGGATTTTATCTCCATCCACTTTATACACTTTTTGAACGAATGCACCACCGTTGTTTTCGTGAATCACGACATAGTCTTGCGCAGGTCTTGCCACGGTAATGTCTAGCTCAGCAAATTCATTACCGACACCTTTATAATGCGCGCTGGAACCGTCCGGAAGAAAGTAATCAAGTAAAGCCACATCGGTCAGATTCGCATCTTTGTTGTCATGTTGTTGTGACTTGTCATCGTTCGTTCCTTCTTGATTGGTCGAAGAGTCAGTCTTACCATCCATGGACGTATCAGGCTTGTTTGAGCATCCTGCGAGCATGAGAAGCAGTGCAACCAGTAGAAACCAAAGATTGCGTTTCATAATGAAAAACCTCCTTTTACTTTGTGTTATTCCCTTAATAGTGGAAGCTATTCATAGAAAATAAAAATAAGACAGTGTGTAGATTACTGGATTGCGTGTAGTTGGGCACTCAAATATCTTGTACATTTAATTCAATTTCTAAACTGAAAATCATTTTTAGTAGGGAATGCTCTTTTTCTTATAAATATTTATTAAAATCTCCAAGTATACGAATTACTGATAATCATCCAAATACATCCGTCTATAAACATATTGAATAGTTCTATCAAAACCTGGTTCCAAATAATCCTTATTACTATAATAATACTCGCATCTCATTATTTGGTATACTATACATAATGCACGTACAGCAACCAAGGAGGGAAGAGCAATGAAGAGTACATTCGTAATTCGTCAAAGAGCCTTTTTAAAGCTCTATATGCTCAATAAGGCAGAAGAAGGGAACTTGTATGGCTTACAAATATTAGATGACCTTATAGATCATTTCAGGGACCTTGGGTATCGACCAACTAAGTCTGAAGTATACAAGTCTCTACATGATTTACTCAATGATGGTCTGATCGTCAGACACCCGGTTCATAAGCAGGGGACAGAAATGCAGACACTTTACATCTACCGTATTGGCGATAAGGAGAAAGTAAAAGCTTATAAAGATACTATAAAGTTCGAGATTGATCGATCCATCTCATTACTTACTAGAGCACTGCAAGACAATTACTCGCAAAAGAGACAATAAAAAGTGAAGTAGCCGATGTCTCTTGTTTTTAGCGGTTCTAGATTGTCTCACAGGCAATTAACGGTCACACTACATCATTTAAATTTAACACTTGATAACACCAAGCGCAAAAGACTCCCCTAGAAGTTTTTCCTTCAAGGGGAGTCTCTATATTAACTACTAATTAAGCTTTCTTACCTTTCCATTCCAAATACTCATCATAAGTCATCATTTTATCAAAGATTGTTCCATCATCATTGATTTCGATTACACGATTAGCAATTGTTTGGATGAACTGATGGTCATGAGATGTGAAGATCATCGCACCCTTGAACGCGATCAAACCATTGTTAAGTGCTTGGATAGATTCCAAGTCCAAGTGGTTTGTTGGCTCATCAAGAAGAAGAACGTTTGAGCTTGTTAGCATCATTTTTGATAACATACAGCGAACTTTTTCTCCACCTGATAAAACGTTCGGCTTTTTCTTCACTTCTTCACCTGAGAACAACATACGTCCAAGGAATCCACGCAAGAATGTTTCCGTTTCATCTTCAGGAGAGTATTGACGAAGCCAATCAACTAATGTCGGTTCGGATCCTTCAAAATACTTCGAGTTATCCATAGGGAAGTAGGCACGAGTTGTCGTTACGCCCCATTTGATCACTCCTGTATCCGGCTCTGTTTCTTCAGCTAGCATATCGAGCAAAGCGGATTTTGCAAGTGGATTACCAATCAATACTACTTTATCCTCTTTATTGAGTGTAAAGGTCGCATCTTTGATAAACGTTTTACCATCCACCGTTTTGGTGACATCTTTAATCGTCAAGACGTCGTTACCGATTTCGCGGCCAATTGTAAAGTTAACGAAAGGATAACGGCGTGAAGAAGGCTTAATATCATCCAACTCGATTTTATCCAATGTCTTTTTACGAGATGTAGCTTGTTTGGATTTCGATGCGTTGGCACTGAAACGTGCGATAAACGCTTGTAATTCTTTTACTTTTTCTTCTTTTTTCTTGTTTGATTCTTGGGATAGTTTCAAAGCCAATTGACTTGATTCGTACCAGAAATCATAGTTACCCGCGTAGATCTGAATTTTACCAAAGTCAAGATCCGCGATATGTGTACATACTTTATTCAAGAAATGACGGTCGTGGGAAACGACTACGACAGTGTTTTCAAAGTTGATCAAGAATTCTTCAAGCCATTGAATTGCTTTTAGATCCAAGTTGTTTGTCGGCTCATCTAGTAGTAATACGTCAGGTTTACCAAACAAAGCTTGTGCAAGCAATACTTTAACTTTGCTTGATCCGTCAAGCTCCGCCATTGTCACGTGATGCATACTTTCAGGAACGCCAAGACCTTGAAGGAGTACAGAAGCTTCAGATTCCGCTTCCCATCCGTTCATCTCAGCGAATTCACCTTCAAGTTCAGCTGCACGCATACCGTCTTCGTCGGAGAAGTCTTCTTTCATATAAATCGCGTCTTTTTCTTTCATGACTTCATATAACTCTTTATGACCCATGATGACTAAATCCATCACGACGAAGTCTTCGTACTCGAAGTGGTTCTGCTTCAGGACAGCCAAACGCTCATCTTTTCCAAGAATAACATTCCCTGTTTGGGGTTCAAGTTCACCTGACACAATTTTGACAAACGTTGATTTACCAGCGCCATTCGCTCCAATTAATCCATAGCAATTGCCTGGATTGAATTGTATATTGACGTCTTCGAATAGCTTACGGTCGCCAAAGCGAAGACTTAAATTACTAACTGCTAACATAAATAATATCCTCCTAATTTCACAATGTTCCTAGTATACATTAAAATTACGTGAAATGGAATGTTTGAACTAGTACTGTATATAATTTCGTTTTACAATATAATGACGATAGATATTAGATAAGTATTACATACAAAAGGAGTCTTTGTATTGCGCTCTAAAACTACCCAAGGTCTATTACTATTTGCGATTTTCATAGTCGCGCTCAACTTACGTCCGGCGATTACTTCAATCGGACCGATGCTAGACATCATTCGTGATGATTTGCTGTTGTCGAACACTCAAGTAAGTCTCCTGACTGTTATTCCGGTTATTTGTATGGGCGTCTTCGCCATGCTGGCACCCATACTAAATAAGACAATCGGCTTGAATAAGACGATGTACTTGATGTTGTTGTTACTTGCTGTAGCAACCGGCATGCGTTTTTCTGTCACATCGTTCAGTGTTTTATTACTAACTGCTTTCATTGCGGGTGTCGCGATTGCTGTTATTGGACCGTTATTATCGGCATTGATCAAACAATACTTCCCAAGGCACGTTGCTGTCGTCGTCGGCATTTATTCATTTGGTATGGGAATGGGGGCGACGCTGAGTACAGGATTGACAGGGGTCTTTTATGAAAAAGCTCATTCCTACTCATTCGCACTTGCTGTTTGGGCGGCCGTTGCGATTGTCGGTATCATGGCGTGGGCTATCACCGCCGCACACCCGATCCAAGTGAAGCAAGTGTCGAAGCCCCCCATGCATAAAGGGGAAAATCCTTGGCGCAGTAAACAGGCATGGAGCTTCCTGGTTTTCTTTGGTTTACAGACCGCGTTATTCTTTTCTGTTTTGACTTATCTTGTTCCCATTGCAGTATCGAACGGCATGACGCTTCTCCAAGCGGGGACATTACTAAGTGCTATGACGATTGTGCAAATTTTTATGAATATCGGTTTTCCTATCATTTTGCAGAAGTTTACTAGCAGAACGCCAGCACTTGTCAGCATTCTCGCGCTCGGTATGATCTCCATCGGATTCATGTGGACAGCAGATCCGCTGTGGTTTGCCATTGGCGTTCTCCTCATGGGAATTCCGCTCGGTGGGTTATTCCCAATCTGTTTACTGATGCCGATGGACGCGACGAATTCTGCCGAAGAAACGAATTCATGGACCGCCATGATGCAGACAGGTGGCTTCATCATCGGTGGGATCTTACCATTACTAATCGCTTCGTTATATGACTACACCGAAAATCATTACGTTACATTGTTCGTATTTCTTGTTTTATTTGTGGCAATGCTAATGCTAGCGTTGCAAATAGGTCGATCCGCCAAGCAAAGCTCGTGACTGGACGCAACCCCTTGTGAACAGAAACGTCCTCATAACAGGATACACACGGATAATGGAGGAATGAATGCCACATGGACGAACACTTCGACGAACAACAGCCACAACGTAGAAAAAAGAAGCGTAAATTACGCGTGGGCAGAGTTTTTATGACTCTACTATTGCTTTTCACGATCACCATATCAGCGTATAGTTACTTTCAATATAAACAAGGCAAGGCCATGACGGCTGGGAGTAAGATTGACCCTGGAGAATTTCAGGGCGACTTACTGAGTCCACAAGATCCGACGACGGAAAATTATTTATTGCTCGGCGTCGACAATGACGGTTCCGGAAAATATCGTACCGATACGATGATGGTGCTATCATGGGACCAAACCGCTGGAACTGCGCACTTAATTTCATTCATGCGTGATATTTACGCACAAATTCCAGGGTATCAGTCGTACAAGCTCAATACCGCGTACTATTTAGGGGGAGTGCAAACGGCGAAAGAAACAATTTCAGGGATGTTCAATATTCCGATTCATCATTACGCAGTCGTCGATTTCGATAATTTCGAATCGATTATGGATATTACGTTTCCAAAAGGCCTCGAAATGAATGTACAGAATGAAATGTCCGAGAAAATCGGTGTCACGCTAAAACCAGGCGTACAGCGGTTGAACGGTAAGGAGTTACTCGGTTATGCCCGATTCCGCGCAGATGATGAAGGCGACTTTGGACGAGTCAATCGCCAACAGGAAGTCATTCAAGCGATGAAAGACGAGCTGTTTAGCGTGTCGACTGTTTTGCAAGCACCTAAATTAGCCGGCGCACTCGATAACTTCATTGAAACGGATCTAACGACGAAAGACGAGCTAACAAAAGTGCTAACCGTCATCGCAAAACGGAAACTAGATCTGCAGACATTACGTATTCCAGTGGAGGACAGTTATTCCTTCACTTCATATAGCCATGCAGGATCTGTAATTGAAATTGATTTAGATAAAAACAGAGAAGCGATCCGTTCGTTTTTGACTACACCTTAACGGATCGAATAAAAGGGGAGTGAATCGGTGAGGCAACCACCAAAAAAATCTTCTTTACGAGATTTCTGGTCTATTCGTTCGACATCACCAATTGTCGGATTTCTCGGTGGTCAATCTACATTGTTTGTATTGCTTTGTTTATTGTTCATTGGATTGATCATCTTGGTCTTCACTCAAGTTTCATTTATTTTCTATCCGATTCAAGTATTTTTCTCAACTGTCGTCTTGCCGGTAGTGCTCGCGACGATTTTATACTACTTAATGCGTCCCATTCTTCGCTTTTTGGAAGAACGTTTGCGCATACCACGCGTCTATGGCATTTTAATCATCTTACTAGCCGCTGCTGGTTTACTGACATTAGTGATTTTCTTAGTGTTACCGTTCCTGCGTTTGCAGACGATCAATTTATTCGATGAATTTCCAACGTATTTCAAACAGTTGATCTTAGATATGGATAATTTTTTACGGAATTCTATTTTCGGTTCTGTCTATCAAGGGTTCAACTTTAACGTCAATACGTTCCTCGATTCCGGCTTTGCGAGTATCGGTAAGTTCTTCACGGAGACGATAGGTGGTATCGCATCAGGCGTGACGTCATTCGTTTCCGCGCTTACTGGAATTATCTTGAGCATCGTCACCGTGCCGCTCATTCTATTTTATCTATTGAAGGATGGCGAGAAGTTACCTCAGATGATTTTGCGCATGTTGCCACCACGTTTGCGTGATGATGCATCGATCATTTTCCGCGATGCGGATAGACAAATTAGCGCGTATATTCAAGGGCAGATTTTGGTGGCGATTGCGATCGGGATCATGGTATCGATCGGCTTCTTAATTATTAAAATGAAATATGCATTATTGCTTGGGGTACTTGCGATGTTCACGAGTATCGTGCCGTATCTCGGGCCAGTGATTGCGATCACGCCTGCCGCTATTATTGCGATGGTCACGTCGCCATTCATGCTTGTGAAGCTTGCGATTGTTTGGACGATTGTGCAAGTAGTCGAAGGGAAATTTATTTCACCTCAGATCATGGGGAAGTCGCTACATATTCACCCGATCACCATTATCTTCGTTTTACTGACGGCCGGCTCGCTGTTCGGCGTCGCTGGAGTGATTCTCGGGATTCCAGCATATGCGTTGCTGAAAGTAGTCGCCACGCATGTGTTTTATTTGTTCACGTTGCGATACAATCGCTTTGAGACGCAAGAAGAAATGTATTATGAGACAGATTCGATTGAAGAGTATTATGAAGACGACAGAGAGTAACCCGCCTAAGGTGGGTTACTTTTTTTATGGAATTGTTTAGAAGAGTGGACAGGTGAATAGTATGGGATTTCATTGAAATGAATACCGGATGTAGTGATACGTGAGAGTTTAAGTTCACACTGTAGAAACTTGGAGGCTCATGAGCGGATATAGGGCTTAATAGAGCGCTTGCTGGAAAGTATGAGCGGTTACGGACCGTGATAGAGCGTTTGGCGATGACCATAGAGCGGATACGCATGAACTATGAGCGCTTATACGAATTAATGAGCGAAACGCGCACTGTCCCACTGTCTCTATACGGTTTCATACAAAATAGTTCCTGTTCTCGTTAAGTCGTAGCCACCCATCACAGCTAGTTTTTCTTTGAATGAGGTTGAGTTCAGTGTCTTGACTATGAGCTCGCGCAGTTTTTCGTTTTCAGCCGTTTTAATCAGTACTAAATCATACTGCTCCTGTATCAATGGAATAAAGTCTACATCTAGTAATCGAGCAGTTTTTTCGATTCCGACGCCCACATCTGCATGACCCGAAGCGATTCGTGTCGCTACAGCCATGTGATTCAGCTCCTCGTCGTCATAGCCGTTAATAGAAGGGCCCGTAATTCCTGCGAGAAGTAGTTGCTCATCCAGCAAAACACGAGCTCCTGAGCCTTTCTCACGGTTCACAAGGCAGATTCCCGGTTGCGCGAGATCCGACCAGTTCTGTAGTTGCTTCGGATTATCCTTTTGCACATATAAGCCTGCTTTTCTGCCAAGCAAATGGATGACCATATAAGAGTGTCCAGTAAGCAGCCGTTTAATATACGGTAGATTGTATTCACCAGTTTCTCCATCAAATAAATGCGTACTGACGATGTCGGCTTGGCCTTGATACATCTTGATCAAGCTGTTTAAACTACCAGAGAATGATCGCAATGGCTGATAAAGTCCGGATTCTTCTATGTGACTGGCAATAATGTCCAGGCTTAAATCCTGTCCGCTGATGATGATTTGTTTGTCCGTTGTAGATGCTGACGCAGTGACTTGTTGGATCGGCGAATTCGAAGGCACTGGAGCAGATTCACCACCGCTTTTCAGTCGTTCTTTATACGCTGTTAAATCCACAGCATCGACACGCATTTGACGTCCCACGCGATAGGCACGGATTTCTCCCTTTTTAATGATGTCGTACACCGTTAATTTCGATACTTTCAATAATTGAGCGATTTCATCGGTCGTATAGGAAATGTCATGTTCTAGATTTGTCATGTCTCAACCCTCCAAGAATAGTACATCTATCTTCCGACAAATCATCACTAATTGCAAAATTGACAAGTGTCATAAAGCATAATATGATGATTCCATATATAACTAGATATATTTAGTTATATCTAGTTATAAGTAATTGAGAAGTAGGGGATACATAATGAAACGATTGTCACTTTCTGCTTTTTTCGTTCTGTTAGCTGTTTTTCTAGTCGGATGTTCAGATAAGAATGAAACTGGAAACACAGAAGCACTAGATCAGGAAACACCGAAAGTGGAACTGATCATTTCTGCGGCTGCAAGTTTGACGGATGCATTGGAAGAGTTAAAACGATCTTTTGAAGAAGCCCATGAAGGGATCTCTGTAATATACAACTTCGGAAGCTCAGGAAAATTGGCAACGTCTATTGAAAATGGCGCCCCGTCTGACGTATTCTTGTCTGCCAGTTCAAAAGATATGAACGACATGCAAGATAAAGAGTTACTTGTCAATGAATCAAGAAAAAATTTCGCGGAAAACGCACTTGTTTTGATTGCACATAAAGATTCCGATAGTGCGATTTCTTCATTCGAAGACTTGGATCCAGCAATTATCGATCATTTGGCAGTAGGTGAGCCTGAATCAGTTCCGGTTGGTCGTTATACGAAAGAAACATTTGAAAGCTTAGATCTCTGGAAACCTTTGCAAGACAAGTTAGTTCTAGGATCAGACGTACGGCAAGTACTGACACACGTGGAAATGGGTAACGTAGAGTATGGCATCGTATATTCCAGTGATGCATTCATTTCGGATGATGTAAAAACATTGGCAGAAGCTGAAGCCGACTGGCACGAGCCGATTGTATACCCGGGCGCTGTCGTGGCTGAATCCAAACATCAAGAAGCCGCACAGCAATTTCTTGATTATTTGACTGGTGATGAAGGAAAAAAAACGTTGCAGAAGTTCGGATTTAAGTAAAGGAAAGAGGGAGAAGGCGTGCTGGATATGGATTATTCCCCTTTAGTATTATCTTTGAAAGTAGCTGCTATCTCCACTATCTTTGTGTTTGCAGTAGGTGTGTTCATTGCGTATTTGCTTGCGAAACGTGATTTTTTCGGAAAAAGCCTATTGGAAGCATTATTTTTATTGCCTCTCGTGTTACCACCGACAGTCGTTGGCTTCGGTTTACTCATTTTATTTGGCAAACAGGGCTGGATCGGCAGTTGGTTGCTTGAATGGTTCGATTTTCAAATTGTCTTTACGTGGATTGGTGCTGTGATCGCGTCTATTGTCGTATCATTTCCACTGATGTATCAAAGTGCAGCAGCCGCTTTTGAAAGTCTCGATGAACGATTATCGAATGCAGCGCGTACGATGGGCGCTTCGGAATGGCGTGTATTCTGGTCCGTTGTATTCCCACTCGCTTGGCCAGGGTTACTCGCCGGATTGGTGTTGTCTTTCGCAAGAGGCCTTGGTGAATTCGGTGCTACGTTAATGCTTGCGGGATACATACCGGGTAGAACTGACACGATTCCGATGGCGATTTATTTCGCGGTAGAATCAGGACAAATGGAAAAAGCTACGTTTTGGGTCATCATGATCAGTACATTCGGCTTCAGTTTGATTTTATGGGTGAATTGGTGGAGCAAGCGCAATATTAGACGGTTTACGAAATCTTGAATCGAAAGGGGATTGGACATGCTACATGTAGACATTAATCAACAACTCGCACATTTTGAGATGAACATTCATTTTGAAATGTGCAACGAAATCATGGTGTTAGTCGGTCCATCCGGCTCAGGTAAAACAACCATTTTGAACTATATTGCCGGGCTCACACACCCGGATCACGGATTGATTGTTTCGAATGAACACATTTTTTTCAAAACTGGTGAAAAGCCGTTGCCCGCTCGCGATCGGCAAATCGGTTATTTATTCCAAGACTATGCGTTGTTTCCACATATGACGGTGGAGAAAAATATTTGGTTCGGCGTGAAAAAGAATGAGCGAAAAAATCGGAATGAAATGATTCTCCAGTTGCTACAAGTACTGGGGATTAAGCATTTATTGCAGAAGTATCCCCATCAGATTTCAGGCGGGGAAAAACAACGTGTAGCGTTGGCTCGTGCACTTGCCACACAACCTTCTGTGTTATTACTGGATGAACCGTTGTCAGCTCTCGATAAAGAAACGCGGAAACAGTGTCAAACTGAGCTTTTACGTTTACATGACATGTGGAAAATCCCGTTCATTATTGTGACGCATGATCTCGATGAAGCAGAACATCTCGGCGATCGCATTATTTACCTTGAACGAGGACAAATAATGGATGAGAAATGGAAAAGATATGTAGTGTCAACATATTAAAGAACACAAAGCTCCGATTTCCTATCAGAGCTTTTATTTTTTGTGTAATCGAAATAGAACCGCTATAATTCATAGTAGCCGGCAAAGACAGAAATGGATGTATAAGTAGATAGGAGCTAAAATCATGGGCAAGCAATTGAATGACCGGAAAGCACAGCATATTCAAATCGTGTTGGATGAACATGTCACTGGAAATGCGATCACGACAGGTTTGGAGCAGTATGAATTTCTACATAATGCCTTACCTGAATTATCATTTGACGAAATCAATACAGAGCAACACTTTCTAAATAAATCATGTAAAACACCTTTTTTAGTAAGTTCGATGACTGGTGGTGCGGACTTTGCAGAAACGATTAACCGAAATCTCGCACTTGCTGCAGAACAAAGAGGCTGGGCACTGGCGTTAGGTTCGACGCGTGCTTTAATAGAGAGTAAGGCATTCCGTCCTTCATTTGCTTTACGAAAATACGCTCCAACAGCCCCCATTATCGCGAATTTAGGTGCAGTGCAGTTAAATTATGGATTTTCCGCTGACGAATGTCGGCAAATTATCGAGTATACCGATGCAGATGCGTTAGTTCTGCACATAAATGTTTTACAGGAAGTTATTCAGCCTGAAGGTAATACGAATTTCAGTAATTTATTATGTAAAATTGAGAAATTATGCAGTGAATTATCGGTTCCCGTCGGCATTAAAGAAGTCGGATGGGGAATAGATGGTCAAACGGCTAAAAAACTTCTAGATATCGGTGTGTCATTCATTGACGTAGCCGGGGCAGGTGGGACATCTTGGAGTCAAGTAGAGAAATACCGTACAACCGCAATCAAACAGCAAGCGGCCGCAGCGTTTAGCGAATGGGGAATTCGAACGACAGATTCACTACGACTGGTCGAACCTTATATGAATGATAAATTACTGATCGCAAGCGGTGGGCTTCATACAGGTGTCGATGCTGCAAAATGTATTGCGCTAGGTGCAGATTTTGTCGGTTTTGGTCGCGCAATTTTAGAAGAAGCTACTCAATCAGCTGAGAGTGTTTTCCAGACAATGGAAGTCCGCGAACTAGAATTACGTATGGCCATGTTTGCAACAGGTTCTGCAAATATCCTGGCGTTGCGACAAACAGATCGATTACAAAAGATAAACTCGTGAATATACTATTTGCGAGTTTTTATTAAATTAGGAGGAATAGATAATGTGGAAATTAGTGGGTGGAAGAATGATTCAAACTACAGATGAAACACGGATTAAATTCCGTACGAATATCAGTCAGGAAATTTTAGAGCAATTAAAAGGATTATCTGAAGAACTTGATACATATAGCAATTATTTATTAGAAAATGGTTTACGGAACGTATTAGCTGCAGGAGTTATTGAGTACGATAAGAATTTACGACCAATAGATCGAATCCAATATAAAACCACATATGATCAAGAGTTATTAGAATCGGTTAAAAAGTTCGCAAAAGATCACAAGCTATTTATTAATGATGTCATTGAGTACAGTGTAGGACATATCGATTTTGATGACATTAAGACAAAAGATTATAAGCATCGCGTAGAAAGCTAGGGCGAGAAGGATACTTGGAGAATAGAATATGTATAGATCGTAGAACGCCCCGAACATAATATAAATTATAGGAAGTTACGTATCACTAATAAGTATACTTGTGATAGTGAGATATTAGCGCTTTTTTCGCTGAGTTATGCGCTCGACTAATTATAATTGCTCAACAAGTTAACTTCAAGCTTTACGACATTTATGCACTGTTTATGTGTTTGTCGTTTATTTTCTTCGGCAAACACTATTTATTGTTTTTTCATTCTACATTTTAGATGCTGTTTTACTGTCGTGATGATCCATCATTACTAGCTTAACCCGCCCAGACAATTTTAACGTACTGCTTAATCCGTCAACCTTTCACTTTTATAAGCTTTTGATATGAAAAATCACCGACAAATACTTTCCATTTTGGTTATCCTATCATCAAACATCTGATAGCCCTCTTCTCTTCCGAATAATCTGCTTAATCTTTTTGTTTATGTATTCGAAGATGGTGTACTTGAATACTTTACGTGTTGTAGTCAATGTTTGTTAGATGATATAGTGCGAGGAATATTGTATAGATAAGGATTATTTGGAACCATGTTCAACAAGATCATATATCCATATAAACTTACCGATATTCATAAGCCTTGCCTAGTATACCATTTTTTACGCTTGTATGTTCGCGTTTCTTTTTTGTTGATATAATTACTGAAGTCTTATCTTTACATAACGTTTTTTTGCATTTCTCGCCCTTTCACCTTGCGCATTGCTTGCTTTAGATGCCGACATTTAAGTACATTCTCTTACCTATCAACTAGGCTCCATGCATGATATTACCATTGCACTCCCCGATCTCCCTTCCTTGATTGCTGCACGTGCGATATGTTTGGTGTGTTAGTTTACATGATACGAATAGTAGTGTAAGAAGAAGGATTATTTGGAACCAGGTTTTTTAAGAATTTACTATTCTCTACTTATTGCTTTTGTCGATAAAAGAAAGCAAAGCTCGACAAAAAATGAGCTTTGCTTAGTATACCACTATTATAGCGTCTGTATGTTCGATTTTTAAAAATTATTTTAAATTCGATCATTGTGTCCAGACGGTACACCGTACATTTTATTGATTTAATTTAACCAATCTTTCATCTTTTTATAGACCGTTTGTGAAGGTAACGCTCCACCTCGTTCGATATTGCTTATATAGGACGTCGAAATATTCAATTCTTCGGCTACTTGTTTTAGTGTCAAACCACGGTTGATGCGACATTCTTTAAAATCGCTACCAATATTCTTACAGACTTCTTCTTTTGTTTGTACTAAGGAAAAAGTGGTTGGTGCTTTGATTGATTTTTTTCTCTCAATCGGTTGATAATAGCTAACAATCTCGTCAGGCGGCGCGATGATGATCGTCGCATCCAACCAGAGACGTAACCAACCTTTCTTTGACATGCAATCTTCATTCCATTGATTGTATTGCCAAAATGTTATCACGCCTTCTTCCTCTAATAGGTCGAGGGCTTTCTCCAGTCGGTCCCGAATACGTGAAGGTGCTTGTGAGTCTATTTGCATACCGATTTTTTCAAGCAATGTACTGATTTTATGCGGCTGCAAATAGCTTGCTTTTCGTGCTTGAGTACGCCAGCGCCAGCTTATATAACGGATAAGTTTTTTCTCCCATTTCCGTTGATACGGATTGAATTCAATCGCTTGATTCGGTAATAACTTTACTTGTCTGACAGTGCCTTGCAAGAAAGGATCAAACACTTCCCCCATCGTTACATATAGACGTTCGGGTAATGACTCTTCATTTAATTCGCATAAACTGCCGTCTTCATTCGTAAAAGTGAACGCACGCCCTTGTAGCTTCTTATTGACGGGTTTACCTTGTTCATATACTAAGACTGTTTCGAATTCCATCCATAGTGACTGTATTGTCGAAAGCGCTTTCACCACATGGATGCGTTGTTCTTTTTCATAGCCGCCGCGTCTACCTGTTCCTCCGAGTTTTGTTTTTAATCCACGAATAGTCAGTAGATCATCGAAGCGAATTTCTACGCGGTCACCTACTTGCGCCACATACATATGACATAGAGAATCTAATACGTCCACATCGATTTCTGACAATGATTGGGCATCCTTTTGCAGTTGAATCATACGACTTGCTGTGCGTTCCTCTTTATGCGGAAGTAACTGCAAAGTACCTGCCAATGTGGCAGTATCAATCGTCGCTTTTGGCCATTGATCTGACTGGAAAGTGAATTTTTGATTGGAAATAGCTTCAGTGATGAATTGATAGATGGCATTGCTCATGACAATCAGATTATTCGTTTTTGCTGTTGATTCGATTGGCTGATGTACGGAAATCTGCTCGCTGACTCCCAGCAATTCATTAATCTGCTCCATTGAATTTTTTTCAGATTCAAATACCGCAAGTATTTCGGAAACCATTTTTTCGATGTAAACGTTGACGTCAGCAGTGAATGTATTCAGAAAGCTATCGTTGGAAACGAAACTTATCCTCATTTCTTCTAGAAATGATTCATTCAACACTTCTCGATCAAGAGCGTTTAGAGTATGATAGCCATGCTTTTTGAGCATTTCATTGACAGTATGATTCATTAAATACGTCCTGTACCATGTGCTGAATATATTCCAAGAATCCTCGTCATTTAAATGGGTGTGATCGCGTACTAATTTATCATACTTATCATATAATTTATTTATAATTTCCCATTTGAGTGTTGGCTTATTCACAAGCAACGGTGCAAGATGGCTTTCATAGGTACTGAAAAATTTAGCGATCATGAACTCTGTTGCTTTCGCGTGTACTTCGCGTCTCGCGTCAACACGAATCTTGAAAAACAAATCAATATTGTCTTCGTAGTCTTGCTGACGGACAATAAATGTTTCGTTTTTCACCCTCGGAAAAATACGGTTGGTATCCACTTTTTTCCGCACGTTTTCAGACGGGAAATTAAGTAAGTAATTATAGTCAAAAAAGTTGGGCTGACGATCATGTATAATAATCACTTGAAATGGGTCGATTTTATTTGCGATGGTTTGATGATGTGTCAGTTCACAGTTCGTGTTATTTAACAGTAAATCGTAATTAATCAAATATAGTCCCTCCGATAAACCGTAAGTTCAGAATAGTATAACATGGATTTCCAAGTTTCACTATGTACTTTTACTTTAGTCGAAGGGACATGTAGTAAAGACTAGAACGCAAAAACAGCTTGGAAAGTCCGGTAATCGAACTTTCCAAGCTGTTTTATGAATGCTCAAGAGTTAGGATACTAACGCGCCTTGCAATTTGAGTTCTTCAATGAATAACGGGAGAACTTCGAACAGGTCACCGACGATGCCGTAATCTGCCATCTTGAAAATATTTGCTTCTTCGTCACTGTTGATCGCGACAATCACTTTGGAGTTCGACATGCCTGCCATATGCTGAATCGCTCCGGAAATACCTACTGCGATATAGAGATCGGGCGTAACCACTTTTCCGGTTTGACCGATTTGTAGCGAGTAATCGCAGTAATTCGCGTCACAGGCGCCTCGAGAAGCCCCTACAGCGCCGCCTAGCAAGTTCGCTAGCTCATACAATGCATTAAACCCTTCGGCGCTCTTGACGCCGCGTCCGCCGGCAATAACGATTTTCGCTTCCGATAAATCTACGCCTTCTGTTTTCTTGCGGATCACTTCTTGAACGATCGTACGCAAGTCTTTGACATCCACTACTTTTGCTATGATTTCGCCTGTACGGCTCGCGTCGTGCTCCAAAGCAGAAATATTATTCGGGCGGATCGTCGCAAATAGCAATCCATCGTCTTTCATCACTTTCTTTTCAAACGCTTTACCGGAGTAGATAGGTCTAGTGAAAATGACTTGATCATCTTCTTTTTCAATTGCCACCGCATCCGAGATCAGTCCAAGTTCTAAACGGCTTGCGATTTTTGGTGTTACATCTTTACCGACTGACGTGTGGCCCATGATAATGCCGGATGGATTTTCCTCCTGCATCACTTCCATGATGACTTGTCCATAGCCTTCTGATGTATAGTTGCTCAAGTTGGCATGTGAGACGGTAATGACACGGTTTGCACCATAGTGGATCATTTCTTCAGCCGGTTGCTGCAAGTCTCCATCACCTAGTACCAATGCCAGAATTTCTGCGTCGGCATTTACTTGTTTTGCCGCTGCGATTGTTTCATAACTTACTTTACGAAGAACCCCTTGCTGCAATTCCCCGATTACTAGTATCTTTTCACTCATAGTAAAACTCCTTTCATTTCGTAGATTGTTTAGATTACTTTCGCTTCATTGGACAATAAGCTGACCAGTTCTTTAACTTGCTCTCCTGTTTCGCCTGCTAAAATACGTCCAGCTTGCTTTTTAGGGGGTAAGAAAATAGAAATCGTTGCCGTCTTCGCTTCCACGTCGTCTTCATCGAGATCCAAATCATCGAGTTCAAGTTGTTCAAGCGGCTTTTTCTTCGCCTTCATGATACCTGGAAGTGACGTGTATCTCGGCTCATTCAGTCCTTGCTGGCACGTTACGAGCACAGGCAAAGATACTTCTATTTTCTCAAGATCTCCTTCGACGTCTTTTTCAATTTTCGCCACTTCGCCTTCAATATCTAGCTTGACGATCGTCGTAATGAACGGCATATTTAGACGCTCTGCTAGACGAGGGCCTACTTGTCCGCTTGCCTCATCGATTGCCACATTGCCTGCGAGAATCAAATCCACTTCTTTATCTTCAAAGAATTTTTCCAAGATTTTCGCCGTTGTGAATTGATCTCCTTCATCCAGATCGTCACTCGTATCGATGAGTACCGCGTCATCCGCACCCATCGCAAGTGCCGTACGCAATTGCTTCTCTGAGTCTTCATCACCAATCGTCACAACCGTTACCGTTCCGCCGTGCTTGTCGCGTTGCTGAATCGCTTCTTCGACCGCATATTCGTCGTACGGATTAATAATGAACTCCGCACCACTTTCGTCAATACGACCGCCTGACACGGAAATCGATTCCTCCGTGTCGAATGTTTTTTTCAGTAAGACATAAATATTCATATAAAAGACTCCTCTCTATACTTTGCCGCACAATTTATTTGATTTCTTCAGTTTGTAACACTTTCGGCACTACATTGGTATCGACCAAGTCGGCTTCACTCGTGTGAATTCCAGGAATCGTTCGAGGAATCAACGGTAGGAATAACAATGCAATGACGATGAAGCCCATAATCACCCAAGATGTATTCACGACTGCCCCAACATTATTACCGCTTGCAGAGAAGATAGAGAAAGCAACAAGTGCCAATGATGCGCCCATTCTCTGTGCCAAGTTTTCAATTACCGTATTCGTAAATGTCACGACATTCATTCGTTCAGTTGAAGCTTTAGACACGACAAGCCCTTTGACTACAGGTGTTTGGAAACCAACACCGAGACCGACCAGACTCATAGCAATGAACAAATACACAAACGATGTTGTAAGTGTAACGAAATTCAACATGATGATTCCGGAAGCAAAGATGAGAATTCCCGATCCCATAATCAATCGCGCTGACAGTTTCTTCATAATTCTTCCGCTTAAATAAGCTGCGACCGATGTTCCTAGGAATACAGCCATCTGCAGGAAGCCTACTGTTGTAGCGGCTTTTCCTTGTACGTTCTGTACAAAGAATGTTAATAAGTACATCACACCTGAGTAACCAAGGAAGATGAATACCGCAATCGTCGTAGGTACCCAGAAGTTCCGATTCGCCACGTACTCCAAATCGAGCAACGGTGCTTTTTGTTTTTTCTCCACAAAGATCAAGATGATCAACGCAGTGACGAATACTAGCAATGATGGAATCCACATGCCTGATTCGATTCCGAAGCTGTTGATGAATGTTGGAATCGTCAACAAACCGAGCAATAGAGCGATAACGAAAATCAAACCAAGAACATCCAACTTCTTACGCGCTTGTACTTTGACGTGTGGAACAAAAGCAAAGAGTGCAATGCCTAAACCACCAAGAATAGCAGTGAAGATAAAGCTTGCTTGCCAGTTCGCCGTATCGACGATCATACCGCTGATGACCGGACCGAATACCGCACCGATTGTGATGAACGCAGCAAACGTTCCAATCGCTTTCGCACGTTGCGTACCGACCATGAATTTACCGGCGTAGGCAATTCCTGACGGTGCAATCGCTGCACCCGAGATTCCTTTAAAGAATAAACCGAGAACGAGCACCCAGAAAGAAAACGAGAAAGCTACGAGCAATGATCCGACGACCATGAAAATACCGCCAATTAAGATGACGATCTTCAATCCGAACGAATCACCAATCCATCCAAGTAGTGGCTGGAATCCTGTCAACCCAACAGCCAGACCCAGTTGCATCCAAACCGCATATCCCGGCGTCAAATTAAATTCCGCAAGCATATGCGGGTATGCAGGAAGATGGGTTGCTAAACTTAACATAATAAAGAATGCTCCAAAACTGATGAATAAAAAACCTCTATTAATCGATTTATCTTTTAGTGCCGCTTCATTCATTTAGTGGCCTCCCTTTATCGATAGTGTAATAGCTTCTACAAACTTTATTCATTATGTCAAATCTAGAAGTGGTCTAAAGTGAAGATCTGCAGAAGGAGGTTCCGGTATGCTTGAACCGAAGCCCTCCCGCCACAGATCAGACGTTACTGGCTGTTTACCGGATATTGATGACACACGCTTTTTCCAATGTATAATCCAGAACCGAATCCGTACCGTAACCGCTCTCTTTGACGCCGCTAAACGGAAGATCTGCACCTACTCTAGCGTACGTATTGACCCAGACATTACCTGCTTGAAGCTTATCAATCATACGGTGTGCAACACTGAGATTTTGCGTCCATACGCCTGCTGCTAGACCGAAGTTGGTATCATTCGCAATTTGAATGGCTTCTTCTTCGGTATCGAATGGAATAGCGACCGCCACAGGACCGAAAATTTCTTCACGAGCCAGTTTTGAACTGTTATCAGCTACTTTAACGAGCGTAGGTTGCACCCAATACCCGTTCGCAAATTCTGGTCGCCCCGGTAGAACCGCGTCTCCGCCATATTTTCCTCCGAATACCACTTCGTACTCCTCTTTTGATGCTTCATCGATAAACCCGCATACCGACTGATATTGCGCTTCGTTTGCGATAGGCCCCATAGTGTTGTTCGTATCCAGCGTATCACCGTGTTTGACGAATTCATCATTCGTCATCAACTCCTTTAAACGCCCAATCACTTCGTCGTAAATGGAGCGCTGGATCAGCATGCGTGAACCTGCCACACAAATCTGACCGGAGTTCGGTGTGAAAATGCCGTTGATCAATCCGTGTACCGCTTGATCAATGTCCGCATCTTCAAAGACGATATTCGGAGATTTTCCGCCGAGTTCAAAGATCAATGACTTTGGTGAATGCGCAGTCGCTTTTGTAATACGCTCCGCTGTTGCTTTGGATCCTGTCAAACTCACTTTATTCACTTCTTTGTGAGAGACGAGGTAATCCCCGATTTCACGACCCGCACCCGAAATGACATTCAATACGCCAGGTGGTAAGATTTGTGAAATCAACTCGCCATATCGCAATGATCCGACCGCTGCACTCTCAGATGGTTTAATGATGACAGTATTCCCTGCCGCTAGCGCATAGGCAGCCTTAATCGTAAAGGTGAATAAAGGAGCGTTCCAAGGCAAGATTCCGACTACTACTCCGTATGGCTTACGTGAAGTGAAACCAAAATCTCCTGTGCCCATCTGTACCGTACGACCTTGTGCACCTACGAGAGATGCCGCTCCCGCTGCGTCGTACCAGACCTGCTTTAGTACTTCTGCCAAATAACCATACTCATCTAGAACCCAGCCGTTATTACGCGTTTCAAGCTCAAGCAACTCCGCAGCATACTCGGGAATCATGTCCCCGATCTTACGCATATAGTCGCCGCGTGTACGGGCAGGTAGATTCGCCCAGTCATCGAATGCTGCACGTGCTGCCTGGATGATCAGTTCTGCGTCTTCTTTTTTACTGGAAGGAATAGTTGCCCATACTTCCGCTGTAGATGGATCGATACTGTTTGATACAGCCCCGTCTTGTGCTTGTACCGACTTGCCGTTCATAATATTGCCGTAAGTCGTCAATTTGGATTTCTCGGATACGTTCGTCATATGTTTTCCTCCTTCAAATTACCAGCCTAGAGAAGCGACTACTTTTTCTTGATAGAAAGGGGTGGAACCTAAATACTGATCATAATAGCGAGCGCGCTTTACAAATAGATGGCAATCGATTTCTTCCGTGAATCCGATTCCACCGTGGATTTGAATATTATGTGCCGAAACTTCGATGAATTTCTCCGTCGCATATGTACGGGCGCTGTAAATGGCCGCTTCTCGATCGAATTCGTCCGTATCCACTACCCAGTTGGCATAATGGCTCAGTGAGCGCGCAATTTCCAAATTCACTTTCATGTTGACGATACTATGTTTAATCGCCTGGAAACGTCCGATCGCTTGGCCGAACTGCTCCCGAATCTTCGCATATTCCGTCGCCATGTTGACGACACTTTCCATTGCGCCGACGATGTATGAACTCAGTGCGGCATTGAAGTACAACAGACCTTCTTGAAGTTGCGTCCATCCCTTGTCTACTTCACCTATAATTTGATCTTCTTTGATGACAAGCTGATTGAATTCGATTTTCGCTACATGTGTTGATTCGTCAAAAGAAGATTGTTTCTCGATGTTCAATCCTTCTGTTTTGTCGATCAGCACAAGCGATAGTCCGTCTTCTTGGTCTTCTTGGTTTGTGCGTACCAATACGAGGAATGCATCCGCAAGTTCTGCTTCCGGTACAAGCGTCTTCGTGCCGTTTAGTACGTACTGTCCATCCTGCTGCACCAATGTACATTGGATACCTGCTGGGGAGAAGTCATTGAACGGCTCAAGTGCAGCAAATGAAATCCATGTTTCTCCCGAAGCGATGGCGGACAGATACTGTTGTTTCTGTTGCTCTGTTCCGTATTTCTTCAAGATCGGTACTACCAACGCGGAAGTTTCCATGAACAAGCCAGGTACTAATGAACGTCCCATTTCTTCGAACGTCGGAACGAGATCGAGTGCATCCAGATCCATACCATCGTATTCTTCAGGAATGTTGATGCCGCTGCATCCAAGTTCAGCTAATGTCGTGTACACTTTCTTCAAATTTTCCGGATTATTGTCAATCATTTCTCGAGCTAGCTGTGTACCGCCGAATTTATCCAACATTTTACGGATATGTCCACGGAACATTTCTTGCTCTTCTGTTAGTGAAAAGTCCATATTTCATCCCTCCAAGTCTATTAACGTCCCATGTCTTTTGGCAATCCCAGTACGCGCTCGCCAATCGTATTGCGTTGGACTTCACTCGTACCGCCACCGATTGTCTGTCCGAATGAGGCGAGGAATAAATGCTGCCACTTCGGATCCGCTACGGCATCCTTATCAAATAGCACACCTTGGTGTCCTTGAATTTCTACGGCAAATGCAGAGAGTGCCTGGTTCAATTCGGTTACCACCAATTTATCAATCGAAGTTTCCGCTCCCGGTTGACCATTCTTGATCGTAGTCGTCAAGTTTTTATAGTAATTCAATAGCGATCCACGCACGCGGGCATAGAAATTCGCCAATTTTTGTCTGACTAGAGGATTTTCAATCAATGGCTTACCATTTACTTTATACTGCTGTGCCAGTTCCACTGTATCGTTGAATTGCTTTTCGAGTGTGAAGAGTTCTGCACCGATTCCCGTACGCTCATGGAGCATCAAAGCAATCAATACATGCCAACCCGAGTCTACTTTTCCGACGATATCTGCATCTGTTGCGACAGCGTCTGTCATATACACTTCGTTAAAGTCTTTATGTCCATCCATCTGCACGATCGGAAGCGTTTCGACTCCCGGTTGATGCATATCCATCATGAACACCGTAATCCCTCGGTGCTTCTTTTCCGGGTGCGTACTCGTTCTCGTCAGCAAGAAGCATTTATCCGCCACGTGACCAAAACTTGTCCACACTTTCTGACCATTGATGAGCCAGCGATCGCCGTCTTTTACCGCACGTGTTTTTAGGCCTGTTAAATCCGACCCCGCGCCTGGCTCTGAATAGCCTTGGCACCATATTTCTTCACCTGTCAGGATTTTTTTCAAGTATTTCTCTTTTTGTTCATCCGTTCCGATGTCGATCAACGTAGGACCTACCATATGGATCCCGATATAGTTGATGAGTGGCGGTGCTTTGACGCGTACCATTTCTTGATGGTAGATAATTTCCTCCATCAAGCTGGCGTTGCGACCGCCATATTCTTTCGGCCAGGCGATGGCTGCCCATCCACCTTCATACAATTTTCTTTGCCAAGCACGTAATACACGGGAGTATTCATCCAAGTCTTCCGGCAAATCGCGCTTGCCTTCTAGCCATCCTTCGGGAAGATTGGCTTCAAGCCATGTTCGTAATTCGGTTCTAAATTTTTCTTCTTTTTTCGTGAAAGAGAAATCCATACTCACTCATCCTTTCTATATCGCCTATCGATCAATTCGTAACGGGAATCCACTGTGGCAATGCACGGTCTTCCGTAATATCCACCCATGTCATTTGGATCGGCATCCCGATTTCCAAATCTTTTTCCTGGCAATTCAAGATATTGCCCATAATTTTCACTTCCGGCACGTTGTCGAGCTGTGCGAGAGCGATAATTGTCGGTAACTCATCCTGGAAACCTGGTAAAAATGGACGGTAGGAAACTACATACGAATAGACGGTAGCTTTAATATCGTCGCCTAACTGTTCCCAGCTGACATTTCCACTTCCGCATTTTGCGCATGTAGGGCCTGGCGGTTGTGAGTACGCATGACAATCATCACATTTTTGCAGGGCCAGTTGATGTTGGTCCGCTGCATCCCAGTACGGGGCATTATCTATATCTTTCAATGGAATAGGTTTTTGGTAAGCAGTCGTTGCTTGTGTCATAGTGATTCCTCCTAGTTTCGTAAGATCATAGCGCCAGCGATATCCGGTCCAGCCCAGCCTGTACAAATACCGATCTTGCAATCTTCTACTTGGCGGTCGGTTCCTTCGTAGTCATGGCGCAGCTGTCTAACGATTTCAATGGCGTTGTTCATTCCGTGTGTATACCCTTCGGATAGCATGCCACCCGCTGTATTGGTTGGTAGTTTACCGCCGATCTTCAAGTTGCCTTCCGCAACAAAATCTCCCACTTCTCCGCGTTTCGCAAAGCCGTATGCTTCGAGCTGGCGCATAACAACCCAACTGAAACAGTCATAGATGGAGGCCACATCGATATCGTCCGGTGTCACTCCCGCGTTTTCATAGAGTTCTTCCGCTACGTAATCAGATGCGACTTGGTCGATATCATTCCAGTAGTGAGCGTGCGGATGACATTGTCTTGCCGCCATCCCCATGATATAGACCGGTTTTGATGCACAGTCTTTCGCTTTTTCAGCAGACGTGACAATGATCGCATTTCCTTCATCGAGTTCGAGGCACGAATCATGGATATTGAATGGAGAACTGATATCCGGTGTAGCGAGATAGTTTTCCATCGTTAACGGCTTCCCGTGTAGGAATGCTTTTGGATTTCGTTGTGCATGTTCATAGAAGCTCAAGCACACATGCCCAAGATGTTCTTTCGTAATGCCTGTTTCGTGCATATGACGTGTCGCATACATGCCGAACCATTGAGATGGGCTTGCCGATCCGTACGGAATCACGAAGCTTCCGCCCGAGAGCGCCCCTTGTAGCATATCGGGATCATATCCGCGGCCTACGCGCGTTCCCGAACTACCGTTCATGGAACGATAGATCAATACGGTGTTTAGCTGGCCTGCTTCAATGAGCGCCACGGCATCCGCAATCAGCATTTCTGTACTCGCTCCGCCGCCTTGAATATCTTTGACGTATTTCGGTCGTACACCAAGATACGTTGCCAGTTGGTGAGACGTACAAGAATCCCCTTCGTTATAGTTCATGAATCCGTCGATGTCTGTCGGTTTCAAGCCTGCATCTTTGATTGCTGCATGGGCCGCGTCGAGTGCCAAATGCAAAGGCGTTGTTCCCGATTTTCTTGAGCGTTCACTCTCTCCTACGCCTACAATGGCATAGCGGTCTTTAATAGTTCCCATAGATAGATTTCCTCCTATTTCACGTCTGTTTATGTCAGTTGTAAGATGGCGCTACCTGATCCGACCACTTCTCCTGATACTTTCTCCGCCGTCAGATCCAGTGCGATCCATCGCTTGCCATCTTCTTCATATGTTCGTTCTACTACACCCGAGCAACGTATTTCATCGCCCGGTACCGTCATTTTGCCGAAACGCATCTTAAAGTTTGCGACGCGTGCTTCCTTGCCAGCAATTTTCATCACATACTCCCCAAGGAAACCCATTACCAGCATGCCGTGTGCTACGACACCATCCATGCCGATTTTCTGCGCGAAGTCATCGTCGAGGTGCAATGGATTAAAATCCCCAGAAGCACCTGCATACTGAGCCAACTGCACTTTCGTGATGGGTGGTTTCACCATAGGCTCTAGTTTCTGGTCTACCTTTAGTTCTTTTAACTCCCATTCCTTGATCATGTGACGACCTCCCATTATTTTGCTGAACGATAGACAATGTTCATGCGGCTAATACAAACTAATTCGCCCGCTTCGTCTTTCATTTCTGTATCTAGTTTCAAAAATTGCATTTTTCCGCTCTTTCCTTCTTTGTCATACAGATCGCTAACTTTCATCTGGCAACGTAGTTGATCTCCTACGCGGATCGGTTTGTAGTATAAGAATTCCTGCTCGCCGTGCAACATCCGGCGGTGGTCAAGTTGTAAAGGCATTTCTACTTTGCCATCGTTCATCGCAATCGGAAATGTCGGCGGGACAATCAGTCCTTCGTATGCCGACTCTTTCGCATAGCTGTCGTCTGTATAGAGTGGATTGTCGTCTCCGATGGCAGTGGCGAATTGGCCGACATGCCTTCTTTCGATTTCAAACACGTATTCGGCGCTCGTTAAGCCTATAACACTTTTATCCAAATCCATTTTCATCCTCCTCTTATTTTGTGATGATCAATGCATCTGCCGCTACAATGCCGTCTTCGTAAACGATCAACGGGTTAATGTCTATTTCTTGGATGACATCCGAGTAGTCTTCAATTAATCTTGAAACTTTCAGTAACACATCGATAATGGCTTCTTGATCGACGGGCTTTTTATTGCGTACGCCTTGTAGGATTTGATAGCCTTTCAAGCTTTCCATCTTATCGATAGCATCTTGTCTTGTGATCGGTGCGACACGGAAAGATACATCTTTGAAGACTTCTACAAAGACACCGCCAAGACCAAACATGATGACAGGGCCAAATGTCGGATCACTCGTTACACCGACGATGACTTCCACGCCTTCAGGCAACATTTCCTGAATAGATATGCCGTGAAGATCCGCTGTTGGGCAATGTTCTTTCGCACTGTCGTAGATTTCCTTGAACGCCTGGCGTACTTCCTGGCCGTTCTGGACATTCAGCCGGATCCCGTTGACTTCCGTCTTATGTGGAATATCAGGCGAATCGATTTTCATGACGACTGGATAGCCCATGTGATTCGCAGCTTGTACTGCATCATCCGCCGTCTTGGCAGTGATTCGCTTCGCTGTGCGGATACCGTATGCAGAGAGGATTTCACTCGACTGCGATTCGCTTAACGTTTGGTTTGCAGGTAATAGGTGCTGGATGTTCGATACGTCCAGTTCTTTTCTTGCAGGCTCATCGCTGATCTTATGCGCTTTTCTATACGCTTCTGCATAATCCACTAATTTGGCAAGCGAGCGGATCGGATTCATATTACCGAGAATGAATGGAATGCCGTTGTCTTCGAGATACTGCACGCCTTTTGGAATCGACATGCCTTCAAGCGGGAAGTTCGATATCAACACGAACTTATCCGAGTTCTTGCAAATTTCGACGAATTCCTGAAGAAGTGGTGTGTTTTCATCCCAGTGAATAGGGAACTCCGGAAATAGGATAATGTCTGTATCGGGATCATTGACGAGTACTTTTAATGGTGCGAGATACAATTCCGGATTGGTGATCGATGCGGCTGCGGTTAAATCAACCGGGTTGGAAGCGCTTGCAAAATCGGGAATGTTTTTCTCGATTTCTTTTCGCACTTTATCGCTTAGCGCATGGATGTTTAATCCGTACGATTCACAACGATCCGCTTCGTTGATTCCTCTGCCACCTGAACTCGTGACGATCACTGTATTTTTACCTGTCGGAAGTTTATTGGTTAAGAATAATTTAGAGAATGAAATAATATCATCGTAATCGTCTGCACGCACAATGCCGGCTTGCTTGAAGAATCCGTCATACACTTTATCAGCACCTGCCAATGAGCCGGTATGTGATGCTGCTGCACGACTGCCTGCACTGCTTCGTCCAGACTTCATGATAACAATCGGTTTATTGATTTGAAGGGCGAATTTCGCTAGTTTCCGTAACTTCTCTGCGTTTTTCTCGCCTTCCAAATAACCACTTGCTACTTTTGTTTTGGGGTCATGCAACATGTATTCAATGACGTCTGAGAAACTTACATCGACTTCATTGCCGACACTGACGAAGTAATTAAACGTCAATCCATGCTGAGCTGCCGCAATATACGTCAACACACCAAACGCGCCACTTTGCGTAACGAATCCTACTTCACGTTTCTTGCCAAGCGGTACATTCGTAAGTCCTGGAGAGAATGTACCCATCAAGCCGTTTGTTGTATTGAGAAGACCTACACAGTTTGGGCCGATCAATCGCATCTGGTATTGTTCAGCGATTTCTTTCAGGCGGTTTTGTGCAATAATTCCTTCTTCACCAATCTCTGAGTAGCCGGATGCAAAGACGATCGCCGCCTTGACACCGCTTTCACCGCAATCGATCAGACATTTCTCTACTTGGTGCATGCCGACACAGAGAATGGCCAAATCGACTTGTTCGGGTGTATCGCCTACGCTTGTGTAACAAGGCAATTCTCCAATTTCTTTCGCTGTGGGATGGATAGGGTAGATCTCCCCTTCAAAGCCTGCGTCTAGTAGTGCTTTTAATTGCAAGTAACCAATTTTGTTCGTGTTTTCCGAAGCACCTAGTACAGCCACTCTTTTTGGGTTGAATAAGGGTTCCAGCTCAATATTCGATGGTAGTACTTCATTCATCATTTTCATCATCTCTTCACCTCTACGCTTTCTACTCTACTTTTTTATATACTTGCTTGAGTAGAATCATAACAAAGAGACTTTTCCATTATATTTTCTTTTTTGTGTTAAATATTTAATGTAATTAGGAGTGGAATTATAAATTGAGCGGACGCTCAGCGCTTGCTGTGTATATGATTTAACTAGTTTCTATTTTCTGACTAGTCATGATGAGCCCGACTTTCGTGCTGAGTGACCGCGACTTCGGAGAGCGATAGTCGCGTTTTTGTGGAATTCTAAAGTGATTGTGCATGGTTTGTGCACTGACCATGGTGAGATTAATGGAACTGTAAGGCTGAATGTCTGTTGGGGTGGGGATTAGCGTGCGTCTTGAAACCCCGCAGGGAGCGGACCAGTAGGCTCTTAGGAAAGCGTCCCCAACTGGAGCTTCCATCCTATGACATATCCTTCTGATTCGCTCAGTCTGTAGTACATTACACTATAAAATAAAGAAAAAAGCGTCCTATGAAGTTGTATCACTTCATAGGACGCTCCCATTATGCTTACTACCTATCCTTCTTCACCGTCACCACTTGCACAATCTGCCCGTCTTTCGCTTCGTCCACTACAGAACTTCCTGTAGACTGACGATTAGAATTTTTTATCGACATGGGTTCAATTTCTATCTTTAGTCCCTTAGATGTGTGAATCACGAATTCTTCATCGTCTTTCACCAGCTTCATATCTACTACTCGATACGGATTGGACTTTAACTCTTTAATGATCGTCACGCCTCTAAGCGCTCTAGAGCTTGTCTCGAACTCTGAAATATTCATTCTTTTAATAGTTCCACGCTGTGTAGCTACAAATACGTTGCGTACTTGCTCTGTAATCACTTCAAATGCTACTAACTCATCTTCGACTTTTAGATTGATTCCCTTGACGCCGCCTGTACGAATACCGGTAGTGGCAAGCTCTGACAAGGCGAATCGTAGCGAGTAGGCTTGTTTACTTACCAATAATACGTCTTCTTTTCCCGTTATCACCCGTGCACCAACTAGTCGATCGTCTTTCTTAACGTTCATCGCTTTGAACGAACGGTTAAAACGTTGCACTTGGAAGTCCGTCAGTTTCGAAATCTTTACATTACCATTGGACGAAGCAGTCAAAATACAGCGAGTTTCATCAAATTTCTCAAGGGCGATCACGTCCACTAGCTCTTCACCTGGCTCGAGTCCGCAAATGCTGGATAAATGCTGCCCTAAATCACGCCAGCGTATCTCTGGCAGCTCGTGGACGGGTTGGTAGATGTAATTACCGAAAGATGTGAACAACAGCAAGTGATGCTGTGTATTCATGGCACATTCGATTAGATTATAATCGTGTTCTTTCATTTCCTGCCCTTTTCCACCCGAAGCGGAGTACGAACGCATGCTGGTACGTTTGACATAGCCACCTTTTGTGACGGATACCATGACTTCTTCGCTAGGGACCAAGATATCTAGATCCACTTTCAGTTCCTCAATTTTTTCTTCAATTACAGAACGACGTGGTTCGGAAAATTGCTTACGGATTGCTTTGATTTCTTTCACCAAAACAGACACCAATTTAGCCTCGCTTGCAAGAACCGCTTCTAGCTCTTGGATCAAGTCACGTAGTTCCTGTTCCTCGCGTTTTAATTCCGTAATATCCGTATTCGTCAATCGGTATAGTTGCAATGAAACAATGGCTTCTGCTTGTACTTCAGTAAATTCATACGCTTTAACCAAGTTTAATTTCGCATCTTTCTTATCTTTTGACGCGCGAATCGTCTTAATGACTTCATCGAGGATCGATAAAGCTTTTATCAAACCGTCTACGATATGTAATCGTTCTTTCGCTTTACGGATATCAAAGGTAGATCGTCGTGTAATCACGTCTTTTTGGTGATCAATATACGCATCCAGAAGCATTGGAAGAGACATCAACATCGGGCGTCTACCTGCAATCGCAATCATATTGAAATTGTACGTGATCTGTAAATCCGTATGTTTCAACAAATACTGCATAATGGCTGTACCGTCTATTTCTTTCTTCAGCTCGACGACGATACGCATTCCTGTACGGTCGGATTCATCACGAATTTCTGCAATACCATCTAAACGACGGTCGTGGCGCAGTTCATCCATTTTCTTTACTAAATTGGCTTTATTGACATCATACGGGATTTCCGTAATGACGATTTGGGATTTACCTGCTTTTAACTGCTCAATTTCCCACAATGCGCGGATAATGAAACGCCCTTTGCCTGTCTGATAGGCAGTACGAATTCCGTCCGTTCCTTGGATAATCGCACCTGTCGGGAAATCCGGTCCAGGAATCACCGTCATCAGCTCATCTACGCTGACGTTCGGTTTCTTTAAGCGCATCAAGACCGCATCAATAACCTCATGCAGTGCGTGAGGCGGAATATCGGTCGCATAACCGGCAGAGATACCCGTAGAACCGTTCACCAGCAAATTCGGAAAACGTCCTGGTAAAACGGTGGGTTCCAGTTCTGTATCGTCAAAGTTAAATGCAAAATCGACAGTTTCTTTACGAATATCGCGTAACATTTCACTTGCGATAGCAGAAAGTCGCGCTTCGGTATAACGCATTGCGGCTGCGGAGTCACCGTCAATCGAACCGTTATTTCCTTGCATGTCGACCATTTCATGACGCAGCTTCCATGATTGACTCATCCGTACCATGGCATCGTAGACGGACGTATCACCATGTGGGTGATAGTTACCGATAACGTTACCGACCGTTTTTGCGGATTTACGGAACGCTTTTTCATGTGTGTTGCCTTCATGGAACATCGCATACAAAATACGACGTTGTACCGGCTTTAATCCGTCCCGCGCATCTGGAATCGCGCGGTCTTGGATAATATACTTACTATAACGCCCAAAACGGTCACCAATTACTTCTTCCAAGGGCAGATCTTGAAACGTTTCTGACTGTGTCATTCCGTATCCCCCTCAACATGTATATATGCATTATCTAAAATATTATGTTCTTCAATCAAGCCAAAATCGACGTTCTCTTCAATCCATTTACGACGTGGTTCGACTTTATCACCCATCAAGGTGGTGACGCGACGCTCGGATTTCGCTCCATCTTCAATCGTCACTCGAATCAACGTTCGTGTGGATGGATCCATCGTCGTTTCCCATAATTGATCCGCGTTCATCTCACCAAGACCTTTATAGCGTTGAAGCATATAGCCTTTCCCAACCTTTTCGATCGCTTCTTCTAAATCATCATCGGTCCACGCATACGCAAGCTTTTCGCTTTTACCGGCGCCTTTAAATACTTTGAATAAAGGCGGTAGCGCGATATACACTTTGCCTGCTTCAATTAATGGCTTCATATAGCGATAGAAGAACGTCAATAGCAACACTTGGATGTGTGCACCATCGGTATCAGCATCGGTCATAATAATGACTTTGTCGTACGCAGCATCTTCAATTTGGAAATCAGCACCCACTCCACCACCAACTGCATGGATAATCGTGTTGATTTCTTCATTTTTCATGATGTCTTCAAGTTTCGCTTTTTCCGTATTGATGACTTTACCCCGAAGCGGCAATATCGCTTGGAACGTACGATCACGACCTTGCTTTGCTGAACCGCCGGCAGAATCACCCTCCACGAGATATAATTCATTCTTGGCGGCGTTACGTGATTGGGCCGGGGATAATTTACCGGACAACAATGTATCGGATTTCTTGCGTTTCTTACCTGAACGCGCGTCTTCACGCGCTTTTCGTGCTGCTTCACGTGCTTGATGTGCTCGGATGGCTTTACGGACAAGATTTGCGCTAAGTTCCGCATTTTCTTCAAGGAAATACAGCATTTTTTGCGAAATGACGGCATCTGTCACCGTTCGCGCTTCACTCGTGCCGAGTTTACCTTTCGTTTGGCCTTCAAATTGCAGAATTTCTTCCGGAATACGAACAGAAACGATCGCCGCAATCCCTTCACGGATATCTGAGCCATCGAGATTCTTATCTTTTTCCTTCAGTAAGCCCGCTTTACGTGCGTATTCATTCACCACACGTGTCATCGCAGCTTTCGCACCGGTTTCGTGCGTTCCGCCGTCTTTCGTACGGACGTTGTTAACGAATGAAAGAATCGTTTCGGCATAGCCGTCGCTGAACTGGAACGCAAATTCGACTTCAATGCCGTCGACTTCACCTTCTAGGTATGCTACGTCATGCAACACTTCTTTTTCTTCATTCAAATAGGTAACAAACGCTTCAATTCCGGATTCGTAGTGGAAGATGTCTTGCTTATCTGTACTTTCTTCTTTTAGCGTAATCTTTAAACCTTTCAATAGAAAAGCGGACTCACGCAATCTTTCTGCCAGTGTGTCATATTGATATTTAATCGTAGAGAAGATCGTCGTATCCGGTTTGAAATGAATCGTCGTGCCTGTTTCTTTCGTTTTACCGATTTCTTCAAGTGTCGTGGCCGGTTTACCGCCATGCTCAAAGCGCTGGAGAAATTTCTTGCCGTCTCGGTAGATCGTCACTTCCAACCACTCGGACAATGCATTGACAACGGATGCCCCTACACCGTGTAAGCCGCCACTTGTTTTATAGCCGCCTTGCCCGAACTTTCCGCCCGCGTGCAACACGGTCATAATGACTTCAGCAGTTGGTTTTCCTGACTCATGTTTCCCTGTCGGCATCCCACGTCCGTAGTCTCGCACACTGACACTGCCGTCTTTATGGATCGTGACGTCAATTTCATTACCGAAGCCAGCTAGTGCTTCATCCACCGAGTTATCTACTATTTCGTAGACTAAGTGGTGCAGACCTCTCGTGTCCGTCGAACCGATGTACATTCCCGGTCTTTTTCGTACCGCTTCCAAGCCTTCTAAAATTTGAATGGAACTATCATCATACGTATTTTGTATTTTCTGTTTCGTCAAAATGAAACCCCCGTCAAACAAATGTTCTGTTATTTTAATCATACATCTTCTGATAAACCTTGTCAAATCAACGTTTTGTTTCAGCTCAACCTATTGTATAGAAGAAATGTACGGAATGCAACGAGCAAACGATGACAACACACCGAACGTTTTATGCGGAAATTCCTTTTTTCGGCTGTTCTTCATCTTCCTCTAGAATTCTATTATTGTCCAGAACTTATGCATCTGCTACACTAATAATAAATTAGTTTATCATGCATAAAGGGGTTCACTATGGAAAATTACGTTATCATTCTGGCAGCTTATTTGCTCGGCTCGATCCCTTCTGCACTCTGGATCGGCAAGCTTTTTTATGGAACCGATGTCAGACAGCATGGCAGTGGAAACATGGGCGCGACAAATACATTTCGGGTCCTCGGAAAAAAAGCTGGCATCGTCGTCACACTGCTAGACATCTTCAAAGGAACAGCAGCTGTTCTCTTGCCGTTATTGCCGTACTTTCACGATACGGCGATTCATCCGTTGATTCTTGGAGTCGTTGCAGTACTTGGACACATCTTCCCTATTTTCGCCAATCTAAGAGGCGGAAAAGCCGTTGCGACTTCTGGTGGAGTATTACTTGGTTATAATTGGCCCATTTTCTTATTGGTCGTCATTACGTTTTTAATTGCATTAAAACTAACGAAGATGGTATCGTTAACATCGATCATCGTGTCCGTTATGGGACCACTATACTGTCTCATTTATTACTTTATGGGTGGCGATCTGTATTTATTTTTAGTCGTCGCACTGATGGGCTTCTTCATTTTTTATCGCCATCGTGACAATATTACTCGAATTAAGAATGGAACCGAACCAAAAGTAAAATGGCTATAGGTTTCTCCACTGGAAAGGATGTATAGAGCATGAATATTCACCTATCCGAACAAGCCATTCATTGGTTTGAAGAAGAAATGGAAGTCACTACAGGCGATTATGTGAAATTTTTCGCGCGTTATGGCGGATCCAGTCCGCTACATGAAGGCTTTTCCATAGGTATTACGAAAGAAGTACCAGACGAACTGGCAGTCGAACATGTCGTGAACGGCGTGCATTATTACATTGAAGAACGAGATCTTTGGTTCTTCGATGGCCATGACTTGCATATTGATGCAGATTCGTCAACGGAAGAATTATCCTTTGACTATGAAGTAGCGTAAATCACAAATAAAATGGTAAGCATGACTCCTATAAAGAGTTATGCTTACCATTTTTTAATCGGGTTAATTGATGGATTTGCCCTTCTTGCTTCAAAATGTCTACTTGACGTTCCCCAAGCAAATCGAAATGTGGGTATTCTTCGCGTGCGTGGATCCATTCTGGTTGCAAACCGTACTTCCTTCCCCACTGTATGAGCTTTTCGATATCACTGCATCCCGCTTTGGTGACCGTATTTACTGTCGGAAACCGGTCATCTAGCCAATAATGTGTCAAAAATGCAATTTCCTCACGCTGCACCGCGTTTTTCCATTCTTTTAATTGCTGTCGATCAATTCCGAATGCCATCAGCCTTCGCCTCGCTGAATTTTCGTGTACGTCGCATCCCATTCTGGATGAATTTTGCGCATCGACACGGGTCGGAAGTTCTCTTTTTTCACTACTACGTGCTCGGAAACAGCGGTTGCGGCAATCGAGCCGTCTGCATGCAGAATCTCATAGCCATAGACCGTACGTAGCTTGCCGTGCGACTCTACCCACGTTTTGACTGTAACGGTCTCACCGTATGTAATCGACGTCTTATACTTCACTGACAGCTCAGTTACAGGCGATAGATACCCATCGCGCTCGAGTTGTGCATATTCGTATCCGAGGTCTTTGATCAACGCGGTACGGCCGATTTCCATCCAAATTAAGTAGTTGGCATGGTACACGACGCCCATCTGATCGGTTTCTGCGTAGCGTACTTCAATTTCTTTTTCACTCGTAAACATGTGATCACCTCATGTCTAGTATAACGAACGAGAAAGTGGATTGCTTGTGATAGACATTATGACGGGCTGGAAAATGTAGGTGGAGACGCGCGGCTATGAGCGGTTATGGCTTGCGTATGAGCGGATACAGACTGTGATAGAGCGGTCGCCTCGTCTCATAGAGCGCTTCGCAGCGACCATAGAGCGGATACGCATGAACTATGAGCGCTTCTTCGAATTAATGAGCGTCCACGCGATGGTTTTCACTATATACTCGCTATTCAATCTGTAAAACGCAAAAAAAGATGCTCGGCTAAGCCGAGCACCTTTACTTATTCCCTATTACTTTGCTGCTAATTTATTACGTAGAACCATTTGAAGGATTCCGCCGTGACGGTAGTAGTCCACTTCAACTTCAGAGTCGAAACGAGCTAGTACTTCAAATTCAGTTTCCTTGCCGTCTGGAGCTTTCGCTGTAACTTTAAGGATTGAACGTGGTTTTACGCCTTCAGCGATATTCACACAGATTTCTTCTTCACCAGTTAAGCCTAGAGATTCAACGTTTTCCCCATTGATGAATTGAAGTGGAAGTACACCCATCATCACTAGGTTAGAACGGTGAATACGCTCGAAGCTTTCTACGATAACTGTTTTGATGCCAAGCAAGTTTGTACCTTTTGCTGCCCAGTCACGTGAAGAACCCATTCCGTAGTCTTTACCACCAAGGATAGCTAGACCTGTACCGTCTTCTTGATACTTCATCGCTGCATCATAGATCGGCATAACTTCTTTGTTTGGCCAGTACGTAGTGAATCCACCTTCAGTGCCCGCTGCGATTTGGTTACGAATACGAATGTTCGCAAACGTTCCGCGCATCATGACTTCGTGGTTACCACGACGTGAACCGTACGAGTTAAAGTTACGTGGCTCTACGCCATTTTCACGTAAGTAGAGTCCAGCAGGTGTGTTCAAACCGATAGCTCCAGCAGGTGAAATATGGTCAGTCGTGATTGAATCACCGAACTTACCGATTACACGCAAGCCTTTAAGCTGCTCGATATCCGCTGGTTCTTTCGAAAGATTTTCGAAGAACGGTGGGTTTTGGATATATGTTGAAGACTCATCGAAATCGTATAGTGAATCGTCAGTCGTTTCAATTGCATTCCATGCTTCGTTTTCAGTGAATACGCGCGCATATTCTTTACGGAACAATTCAGGTGTAACCGTAGCATTCAATACATCGTTCACTTCTTGTGTAGAAGGCCAGATGTCTTTGAAGAATACGTCGTTACCATCTTTGTCAGTTCCGATTGGATCTTTCGCAAAGTCAATGTTCACTGTTCCAGCTAGTGCGTATGCCACAACTAGTGGAGGTGATGCCAAGTAGTTCGCTTTAACAAATGGGTGTACGCGGCCTTCAAAGTTACGGTTACCTGAAAGGACAGATGTAACTAGAAGATCTTCATCACCGATTGTTTTTTCGATCTCTGGAAGCAATGGACCCGAGTTACCGATACAAGTCGTACATCCGTAACCTACTGTGTTGAATCCAATTTGATCCATGTAAGCAGATAGACCTGATTCGTTCAAGTAGCCAGTAACAACTTTTGAACCTGGTGCCAATGAAGTTTTAACGTACGCAGGTGGTGTAAGTCCTTTTTCAACAGCTTTCTTCGCAACCAATCCAGCCGCTAACATAACGTAAGGGTTAGATGTGTTTGTACAAGAAGTGATAGCTGCGATGGCAACGTCACCTGTTTTAAGATCCACTTTGCGTCCGTCTTCGAACTTAATTGTGCCTTTTTTCTCAAGCTCTTTTGGTGTTAAGCCAAAGCCTTGTGTTCCTTCTGGAGCTACAACTGCGTCTTTGAACGACTGTTGCATTTCTGTCAATGGAATCAAGTCTTGTGGGCGTTTAGGACCTGATAGGTTTGCAGCGATATCGCTAAGGTTGATTTCTACAACTTTAGTGAATGTCGGCTCTTCCTTTTCAGGAGTGAAGAACATATCGTTTTCGATCAAGTATTGCTTAACTACTGCAATGTGCTCTTCGTCGCGGCCTGTTAAGCGCATATAGTTAAGTGACTCTTCGTCAACCGGGAAGAATCCACAAGTAGCACCATATTCAGGCGCCATGTTTGCGATTGTCGCACGGTCAGCTAGTGGCAATTTTGAAACGCCAGGGCCGAAGAACTCAACGAATTTACCTACAACACCTTGTGCACGAAGGATTTGAGTTACTTTAAGCGCTAAGTCAGTTGCAGTTGTTCCGTCTGGAAGATCTCCAACTAATTTCACACCGATAACTTCTGGAATTGGGAAGTATGACGGTTGTCCAAGCATTCCTGCTTCCGCTTCGATACCACCAACGCCCCATCCAAGTACGCCGATACCGTTGATCATAGTTGTATGGGAGTCCGTTCCAACCAATGTATCTGGGTATGTTTCGAATGATCCATCTTCGTTTTCAACCGCGTGAACAACGTTAGCTAGATATTCAAGGTTTACTTGGTGAACGATACCAGTTGCAGGTGGTACTGCACGGTAGTTATCATATGCTTTTTGTGCCCAGCTCAAGAACTGGTAACGCTCAGCATTGCGTTCGAATTCAAGTTCCATATTTTTTTGTAGCGCTTGTGGCGTACCATAGCTATCTACTTGTACCGAGTGGTCAATGACTAGATCCACTGGAATTTCAGGGTTGATCTCGTTTGGATCTCCACCTAGTTCGTTCATTGCAGAACGCAATGAAGCCAAGTCCACTACAACAGGAACTCCTGTGAAGTCTTGTAGGATGACACGTGAAGGTTTGAATGGAACTTCAGCGTCTGCGTTTTGTACAGTGCCCCATTTAGCTAAATCTTCTACATGGTCGTCCTTGATCACGTATCCGTCATGTTGACGAAGTACTGATTCTAGTAATACTCTTACGGAATAAGGAAGTTTCGATACTTTTGTTAGTCCTGCTTCTTCTAAAGCTTTCAAACGGTAGTAGTTATACGTCTTGTCGTTTACTTTGAAAGACTGACGGCTATTATGCAAGTTGCTTTTTGCCATTTTGTGTTTCCTCCCTTTATGTACTGAAAGACGAAAAGATTCCATCTTTCCTCTACTCCATCTTAGTATAGCAAAGAACAATAGTAAAATACATATACATTATAGGTATACATAAGAAAAGCTTATGACTAATCGAAATATCGTTAAGAATTCTCAATTAGTCGTTTACATTCTCAAATAGCGTCACTTTCTCTCGTGAAAACGTCGTTTATGACATTTACTGTATATCTTTTCGAAAAAGATATACAGTGTTGTTTAAAATATTTTATAGTGAAATTATGGTGGGGAATGAATTCGGGTATGTCTTTACATATGTTTAGACACTAAGCCGCCACTATGAGAAAATAAAGAAAAGGAGAGGTTCTTTATGAAGAAAGCATTACTCGTTGTAGACTATACAGTAGATTTTGTAGCTAGGGACGGTGCATTAACTTGCGGCGAACCAGGTATCGCGCTTGAGGAGTATATTGTAGATCAGACAGCAGATTTTGTAAAACAGCAATTGCCGGTGTTTGTCATCAACGACCTGCATGAAAAAAATGATCCGTATCATCCGGAAAGCAAGCTATTCCCTGCTCACAATATTCGCGGTACAGAAGGCAGAAATCTTTATGGGAAACTGCACGATTTCTATACCGAACATAAACAGCAAATTATTTGGATGGATAAAACACGCTACAGTGCATTCGCCGGAACAGATCTCGATATCCAATTGCGTGCACGCGGAATTACAGAAATCCATCTTATGGGTGTATGTACGGATATTTGCATTTTACATACTGCAGTCGACGCGTACAACCTCGGCTACTCCATTATCGTTCACGAAAGTGGCGTCGCAAGTTTCAACGCTGCAGGCCATGACTGGGCTCTTTCCCACTTCCAAAACACATTGGGCGCAACCGTTATAGCCAACTAAAACGAATCGAAAGTTCAGCAGTTTTATTACTGTCTGAACTTTTTTTATCGAAAAATGTTTGAGGTATTAAAAAGATGGTAATACCAATACTAAGCGAGAGCTACATAACATAATGAAAAGGAGATGAGCAACATGAGCTTTTTATGGTTCTTAATTATCGGAGGTATCATTGGTTGGCTAGCTGGACTTATTTTAGGTAAAGATATTCCCGGCGGTATTATCGGTAACATCATTGCAGGTATTGTAGGTGCATGGATCGGTGGTGCACTATTAGGAGAATGGGGTCCACAGATCTCTAGTTTCTATTTCCTACCTGCGTTAATCGGTGCGGTTGTACTTGTATTTATTGTTAGCTTGATTATGAAGAGTATGCGTAAAGCTGCGTAATACTAAACATCTAAACGTGAAGTTGCCCATTTGAGGCGCTTCACGTTTTTTATTTTGTAAATGAAGTAAATTCGCTCATTGATTTGTCTAAGCGCTCATAGTTCATCGGTATCCGCTCTATGGCCGTCGCGAAGCGCTCTATACTTGTTGGTAACCGCTCTATCATGGTTCGTAACCGCTCATTACTTTACGTAAAGCGCTCTAACGCGACTTGCAACCGCTCTATCGCCCCACTTTTTGAACTACCTACCAACTTATAGAAACTAAAAAAACGCAGAGCCACCAAACTCGGTGGACTCTACGTTTTATTTCTTCACTTGCTTCTCTGATGCTATGCGTTGCTCTTCGAACTCATTGTAGTACCACAATACATCTTCTACATACTGATCGCTATGATTATAAGTGAAAACGGCCTTTTGTATATCCCCGTCCGCTGCACCACTATCCGACAGATAATGAGCGGCACTGAAGATGGCGTCTTCCATATCAAATGGATCCGCTATTCCGTCACCGTTCGCATCGACACCGTAACCACCGTATTGCTTGATCACTGCAGGGTCAATCTTGTCGCGCTCAGGAATGTCTCCTTTGCCTAACTCCTTACAACCGGGATAATCCCAGCCAACGAAGGTGCACGGCATGAACTGCATCGGCCCTTCCGCTCCAACAGGCGAAACATCGGTTTTCATTGTAGAGAACCTGGTCTCAATGCGGTGATGCGCTGCAAGCAATGTCCAAGGAATATTGTATTCTTTTGCTGCTTCAATATAGATTGGAATAAATTCCTGTGGGATGGCTTCTCCCGTTTTACGGTCTTGAATATGAAATAACGATGTAGCCGTTTCTGCGATCGTGTCGTGTTTTCCGAAATTCACCCAAAGAATGGCGGAAATCGTAAAGAGTGTGACAGCAACAGGTACTAATAAAACCAAAAAAGCGACCATAACTCGTCCCGATCGACTGAGCCTCTTTTTCTTTAATTTCTTCATTGCCTCACCCCTTCTGTTGATTACTTGCCTTCTTTGATGAGTGCTTTCATGTCTTTGACGATTGTATCATATTGCACATCTTCGTTCCCACCGTATAATTTTACCACTTCATTGTTCTGGTTCACCAAGCCAAATGAAACACCATGGAGCACTTGATCATCGTTAGGGATTTGCTTCACTAATTGTTTAAATGATGAAGCGGCTAATTTTTCAATAGTCTCCATATCGTAACCTGTCAGCATCTGCCATTTGCTTTCGTCCGGCGCGCTGAACAGGTCGAGATACTTCCCGAGTTCTTCCGGTGTATCCACGTCGGGGTCTACACTGAATGACACAATATTGTAATCCTCGATGTTATTGTCAATCAATTTTTCCTGCAACGTGACCATATTGTGCATCATTGGTGGACAAACGGTTGTACAATTCGTGAATACAAACTGTGCCAGCCATACAGAGCCTTTCAAGTCTTCATCGGTTACGGTTTCATTGTTCTGGTTGGTAAATTCAAATGAATCCACTTTATATTTATGATCTGGCTTAAACTCCCCACCACACGCACTCAACATCAGCACGAATAGAAGTGTCAATGGTACCAAAAGCTTTTTATACATATTCGATTCCTCCACCTTTTACTAGTCACTTTATCATAACGAAAGTTCACAAGGCATACAAGGTGAAGGCGTCCTCCATTTTGGCTAAATCTTGTCGGAATCATGAAGTTCCTATGAAGTCATCTGTTTTTGATGTCCGAGAGAACGCCATGAATCGCTTCAAGCTTCACTTCCAAACGATGCAGTAGATAAAACGATACGAAAATCGGAAATCCGACATCTTGTATGAGCTGTAGCCAGTGTTCCATTGTTCACTCCTCCTCTCCCTCTAGCATTCGATGAAAAAGCCGGCTTCCAGTACGTGACTGAAAACCGGCTGCAACTTATCGACTGACGATGTTTCGTGTATCCCGCGCAACGATTCGTGCACTTTTGATCGTGGCGAGTGGAGATTCTTCGATGCGGAAAATATTACTTGCGATCACTTGCTGCATAACCGCTTCCACTTGACCTTGCGTAATGTCTTCATCCGGTTCGTCTACCGTTAATGTAACCGGCTTATTCGCCGCCGTTAAAAATGTTAATTCCAATACTTTTGCCATATGCGCTCTCCTCCTGTACGATTTTAGTTATGAAGATCTTCTGTTACGACTTTCTCGATCTGAATTAATGGGTAGCTCGATAATGAAGCAAGTTGTGTCAAAGCCGTGTACATATTTGCGGGTGTTGCGTCGTCATTGATGAATTTGTACGTTTTAATCTTGCGAATCAAGTGACCTTTCTCGTTAACACCTGCATTAAAGTGGATCTTCGCCGTAGCTTGACTGAATTCTAGTGTTGCTGCCATGTGTATCACCTCCTTTCATCCGCTATATAGACGAAAAAAGCGAAAAGGATACTTTGTTAGTGAAATATTTTTCAATTGCTTTTATAATGAAGGGTAGAATGGAAGAGGTGAAAAAACCGTGCCAGACCTATTTATGTGGTTTATTATATTTTGGGGTATTGTGATGATCGGCTTATTCGCTATCGGTGGATTCTTCATGTTCCGGAAGTTCCTAAAAGTATTGCCGAAAGAAGACGGAAAATCGACGCTGGATTGGGAAGAGCATTATGTCAACGAGTCGTTGCATTTATGGAATGACGAAGCGAAAAGCATGCTCAACGAACTAGTTACGCCCGTGCCGGAATTGTTCCGCGACGTGGCGAAGCAGAAGATCGGTGCCAAGATCGGTGAGATTGCGTTAGAAGACCGTGCCAAAACTATTGAATTTGATCATATTATCAAGGGATATATTCTTGCTACGCCAAAGCGCGACCATAACTTCTTGCGTAAGAAGCTCAAGCAAATGGAAATTGATATTCAGCCATATGAGCATTTGTTTACGTAACTAAGAAACAGGATGTCCCTATTGATGGGGCATCCTGTTTTTGTGTGGTTTTAAGTATTTCGTTCAAGTTCATAAGTTCAGTGAGTTAAGGGGATACGTCATGGGATGGAAGCTCTAGCTGGCGGACGCTTTCCTATGGGCTCGCGGTGAGCCAACCAGGTCGCGTTGCTCGCTTTTGGTTGTCTCACCTGATCGAGCTGATCCATCAGGAAGAGCCGTAACGAAGAACGGCTTTTGCGAGTAAAAGCGAAGCGTTAGGAGCACATCTTTGCACTCGCCGCCAGCTTCCGCTTCCATCCTTACTTAAAAGTAGGTTGAAATTAGATCACACACTGGCTAGAGTAAGTGATCCATTGTGTTCATTGAACTTTGTTAAGTTCAAGTTCATTAGTTCAGTGAATCACGGTCTAGGGCTTGAGATTTCCACTCCAGGTGGGAGACGCTTTCTGGAGGGCGCGGCCCGAGCCAAGTGAACAGCGAAGGGTTCGCTTTGCCGTATTTCTGTGTACTTTGCAGAAATTAAGGCATCTGTCCGGGTTCTCGAACTCGCGCTGATCCTCCCAGAGTCGCCCCCAGCTTTCGTGGAAATCCTACGTAGAAAGTGAAATGAGGTGGATCATTCACTAGCGATAGTATGTGAATGATTGTGATCTTTGAACGTAGTGAAGTTCAAGTTCAATTCTAGTTGTAACTACTAGATTGATTACAATAATAGCTTCAATGCACAACAAGAATGTCTCTCACTCGCATTGCAAAGGATTGGAGCGAGAGCCGTTGCGAAGTACGGCTTTTGCGAGCATAAGCGAAGCGTTGGGAGCACATCTTTGCACTAGGAGCGGCGACTCTGGGAGGATCAGGTCGACAGGTGAGACCACTAAAGGAACGCAGTGACTAGGGGGCTCACCGCGACCCCTCCAGAACGCGTCCGCCTAGAGCGCAAACCCCTCACGTAGTCCCTTGCCTTTCATTTCTCATCATAAAAAAAGAAGCCGTCACAAGGACGACTTCTTCCCTACTATACTCTTCTCAAGCATCTTATACTTCACCAGCATCCCAATCCGCCACGGCAAGATCATCGAAAATGCAAGGATGAAGAACATGCCGCCGAGCTCACCAATGTCAATTGTGTTACTCAGCACGATCTTGCCGACCATGCGAATCACCAGCAACCCGAGCAAGATAAGTAAAAACGCCTTCGACTTCTTCAAATAAATTCCGTCATCCTTGATCTCGAATTTCGTTGTATAAATCAAAAACACGGAAAATATCAAGCCGACCAAACTGGCTTCTACCACTTGCATCCAAGGCACTTGGAACTCGTCGAACAAGAACATCAACATCCCTGTCGACATGAACAATGGCGGTAAGATAATCTTCTTCGCCTGAATCGGCTTATTCGACGCCTTCGCTCGCATCGTGTAGACAAATGTTGTCATCACGACGAAGATCACCGTCGAACCGATGATCAAGTAAATGGAAGGAATACTTGTGAAGACATAATCGATCAGTTGTTGTATCTTATGCATCTACGTTCCCCCACTGCACTAGCTCATCGAGGCGTTTCTTTAGATCATTCATTGGAACAATCCGTGCAAAACGCGTCCATTCTTTCTGTTCGTTAAATAATAAGACGACCGGTGCAGTAAAGAGTGACAATTGTCCAGCTAGTTCCGGAACTTCCGCTGCGTTCACACGGTAGAAGTCAAACGGATAATCGCTTTCGAGTACCGCCACTTGCGGATACAGTCCTTCGCAGACGGAGCAATTATTCGTCTTTACAAACAACAGAAACTGCGGTGTCTCATTCAATACATGCTGCCACTCGTCAAAAGAAGTAATTTCTTTCATCCTACACCTCTTTTCTGCTTACCAGCTTACATTAAAAGCCTTGGAAGTCGCCAAAGATCGGGCTAAGCCAACTTGTGAAATAGACCATTCCGTTAAAGAATAGAATAATACCGAACACGATCATCAAGTAGCCGCCTACTTTCGTAATCTTCATACTGTGTTTGCGGATCCAGCCAATTCTTGTGATGAAGAATGACAAGAAGAAGAACGGAATCGCGAAACCAAGTACATAAAGCATCATATACAACATACTCGATGCCGGATTCGTCGCAGCTAGATAAATAATGGCACCGATAATTGGGCCCATACATGGCTGCCATCCAGCGGAAAACGCTAGACCGATCAAGGCCGTGCCAAAGTAACCCGCGGGACGATTTTTAAATTGCAGCTTTTTCTCTTGCATTAAAAATTCTGGTTTAAATAATCCGATTGTCATCAATCCGAAGATGATGATGAATATTGCACCTAGCTGACGTATCAAATCTTGATATTGCAAGAAGATAGATCCGATAAACGATGTACTGAATCCTAAAATAATAAATACAATCGAGAATCCAAGTAAGAAGAACAGCGTGTGCAACATGCCTGAGCGGTTCATTCCTTTTTTCTTATCTCCGAGTTCATCTAATGACATCCCGGTGATATACGATATAAAGGCCGGGTAGAGCGGTAATACGCATGGAGAAATAAAACTCAGGAAACCTGCTCCAAACGCAAAGAAAATATTAACATCCGTCCCCAACAAAATTCCTCCTTTAACAATAGGACAAGTAGAATGTCGGCAAGCGCCAACATTCCCACTCTATCGTAACAAACAAGAGGCTAGATTACGCTTCATTTGATTGTGAAATCTTTTTGACAATCATATAAACTTACCCTTGCGTACCGTTCTGCAATTCATACATCGTGTAGTACAAGCCCTTTTGCGCAAGCAACTCTGCATGTGTCCCACGTTCGACGATTTCGCCGTGGTGGAGTACGAGAATTAATTCGGCATCGGCGATCGTGCTCAGACGGTGAGCAATCGCAATCGTCGTACGGCCTTCGCGCATCTTCTCCAAACTTTTCTGAATCGCAACTTCCGTTTCGGTATCAATATTCGCCGTTGCTTCGTCGAGCACAAGAACTTTCGGGTTCATGGCAATGGTCCGGGCGAAAGCGATCAACTGACGCTGTCCACTGGATAATGTCGACCCGCGTTCTGTCACTTTCTGCTCGTAGCCGTTCGGCAACTCTTCAATAAATTGATCGGCTTGGACGAACTTTGCCGCTTCCCGCACATCTTCATCGGTCAACTCTTCGTTATGCAGACGGATGTTGCTTGCGATATCCCCGTAAAACATGAACGGATCTTGCAAGACGAGTCCTACTTTCTTCCGCAATTCTTCTATTGGATACTCTTTTAGCGATACCCCATCAATGAAGATGTCGCCACGCTCGTATTCATAGAAACGCATGAATAGATTGATGATCGAACTCTTTCCGCTTCCCGTATGACCGACAAGTGCGACCGTTTCGCCTGCATTCGCCGTAAAGGAAATATTTTTGAGTACGTCATTTTTTCCATCGTAACTAAACGTCACATCACGGAATTCAATCGTACCTTCTTTAATTTGCTGAGTAGAAACTGCTTTTTGTTTCGGTTCAATTTCTGGATTATCGATTAACGCGAATACTCGCGACGCAGAGACGATCGCTTGCTGGAACATCGACAAACGTTGCATCACTTGATTGATCGGTTGGAATAGACGTCTCAGCAGCGTAGTGAACGCATAAATAATCCCGACATCCACGACCGACGTAAACGATGCCGTTCCGAAATAGCTAAGTACCGCAACGATGGATCCGGCATACAACAAATCGATAAATGGCCCAAGCATCAAGCTGTCGAAACGAATATTTCGTAGCCCAACACGGTAATGCCCTTCATTGACTTCAATGAACTCGTCAGACAAGCGTTTCTCTTGGCGGAAAGCCTGAATCATGCCCATACCAGATAATGACTCGGAGATTTTCGCGTTCAGCTGACTGAGCCGTTCCCGGATATCTTGATAGAAGTCTGCACTGTAATAGCGATAGACCGATACAAGAATGAGGAATAATGGCAACAAGATCAATGTATAGAGCGCGAGTTTCCCGTCCAGCGTGAAGAGCGCAATGTAGACGCCGACAATTCCAAAAATCGCCTGCATGAACGTAACCGCCACACTGACGAACATTTCTTTAATCGATTCCGTATCATTCGTTACACGTGAAACGATTCCGCCAGCAGGTGTCTGATCGAAATACCGTAGTCCAAGTTTTTGGACTTTCGAGAACGCATCGATCCGAATTTGCTGGATGATTGCGAGTGCAAGTTCTTGAAACCGCAATGTTTGGAAATACGACCCGACAATGTTGACGAGTTGTAGTCCGATGTAAATTAGTGCAATGGTCCATACTTCTTTCGCCGGGAAGTTTAGTGGTACGACATAGTCATCGAGGAATCGCTGGATCACTAGTGGTCCAAGAATCGTCGATGTTACCGTCAACAGCAATAATAGAATCGCAATCAGTGCGCTTTTCTTCATCGGCAAGACGTATTTCGCTAGCCGCATGAACGTTTTGAACTGATCTCTGGCGGACATCTTCTGTTTGTTATTCATCTGCGCCGCCTCCTTGCTCTACGATCGACTCTAGCTGTTGCAGATCGTACATTTCTTTATACATTCCGTTTTGTGCGAGTAAACTGTCATGATCGCCAATTTCAACGACTTCCCCTTCATCGAGAACGATAATCTGATGGGCGTGCTGAATGGCACTTAAGCGGTGCGACGTAATAATGGTCGTCTTACCCGTTCTTTCTTCTTTCAATGAACGAAGAATCGCTTCTTCCGTCCGGGCATCTACTGCGGATAATGAATCATCCAACAACAATAGCTCCGGATCCATGAGCAACGCACGTGCAATGGACACACGCTGACGCTGTCCACCAGATAACGATACGCCACGTTCTCCAACCAGCGTTTCATAGCCTTTTTCAAACGTCAGAATATCTTCGTGAATATGCGCGGATTTCGCAGCCGCCACAATTTTCTCCGGATCGATCTTCGGGTTCGTAAAGGCAATATTTTCACCGAGTGTCGTCGAGAACAAGAAATGGTCTTGCGGCACATAACCGATTGCCTGGCGCAAACACTCCTTCTTATAGCGCGTAATTGGAATGCCGCCATACGTAATCGTTCCCGTATACCCTTCGAATTCTCGCATTAACAGCTTGAGAATCGCTGTTTTCCCTGCACCGGTCTTTCCGATCACGCCAAGTGTTTCACCTTGCTTGATCGTAAAGTGTAAATTACGCAGTGATGCCCGCTTGTCGTCTGGGAACTTGAACGTATCGATATCAAAGACGATATCTCCGTGCGGCAATTGACTCACCGCATTCGGACGATCTTGAATTCCCGGCTCAACCGAAAGTAAATCTTGGATTCGGCTGTAGGATGCATTCCCTCGTTCGACAATATTGAATAGGAAACCAATGGCCAGCATCGGCCAGGTTAACAGTCCTAAATAGGAAGTGAACGCGACCAAATCCCCGATCGACAACTCACCTGATAAAATAAAGCGTGTACCGAAATAAAAGGATAAAACATAAGAGATCGCAAAAATTCCCGCAATCGTCGGATCAAACAACGCATCCACTTTCGCAACGCGCATATTCTCCTTGACGACTTGCTCTGAACGCTTCGTGAACGACTCGACATCTTCTTTTTGCTGACCAAATGTCTTCAGCACTTTGATCCCCGAAATACTCTCTTGTGCTTTGTCGTTCAAATCAGAGAATGCTTCCTGTGCCACACGGAATCGATTACGTAATAACCGTCCATAATAACTTGTCAAGATAATCATCACCGGAATCGGTACGAGGGCGATCAGCGTTAACTTCCAACTAATCGAAAACGCCATCATCAAGATGACGAAACCACCTGTCGAAATCGAATCGAAGAGTGTCAGAATGCCTGATCCCGCCGTTTGTTGCACCGCATTGATATCATTTGTCGCGTGTGCCATTAAATCTCCGACACGGCGTCGCTGATAAAATGAAGGTGACATGCGCGTGAAGTGCTTAAACAGACGCTCTCTCATGACCCGTGCAAGGTACACCGATGAGCCGAAAATCATTACGCGCCAAATATAACGCAAGACATACATCAATACACCCGTCACTGCCAGAATAATCATCCAGCGCGTCAGCATCTCCGCGGTTAATTCATCTTTTGCGACCGCATCGACAATATAGCCGATAATTTTCGGCGGTGCCAGTTGCAGTAACGCGACAATCATCAGAGCCGTGATCCCTATGCTGTATTGTTTTTTTCTCTCAGAAAAAAACCAGCGCAAATCCAGTAATACTTTCACTGGCTTTCCTCCTTTGTTCTGCACCACTTCTCTTGCAGTCTTTTTTATAGTGCTTGCTATTTGATTTTAGCAAAACTTTTAGGTTATCGAAAGTTACGGAACTGGGATGTTTCAGTATTTGAAATAAATCCTCTCTATAATAGCGAGATGGTACGACTTGATTCGACTTGTTTTCATTTATAATGTCCGCCAATCAATTGATTCCTTCTATACGCCGTACCCCCTGGCGTAACGGAAACCGCGCGAAGAATAGCAGCTGATCCATACTTCATGCGAATTTCATCCATCACCTGACCGATTTTCTGTTGCTTCCCATTCATCGGTTCGAATAAGCTGAGCTGGAAGCTGTCCTGTTCTTCAAGATTCGACAAGTTGACAGACATATGGCGTACCGGACGCCCGTCATGGAACGTTTCAAACAGCCCCAGGCAAACACGATAAATCGCCATCGTTTCATTCGTCGCTTCCGACAGCGTTTTTTGACGATTGAACCCGCCACCGAGTACGTGCTTTGAATAACCGAACGACAAGGTGATCGTACGCCCTTTCTTTTTCGCAAGCCGCGCGCGCATTGCCGTATCTTCACACATCTCAAGCATTACAGCCAATATTTCGTCAGTCGTCGTATAATCGCGCAACAATGTCTGCCCTTTGCCATAACTCACTTGGCCTTCGATCAACACGGAGCCGAGGTCGGAATAATCGATGCCATGTGCATGATAATACAGTTGATTGCCCATCACACCGAACTTCTTCTCCAAATTTTCAAGCGGCGTATGCGCGAGATCACCGACTGAATACACGCCCATGTCTTCAAGCGTTCGCTCCACTTGCTTGCCGATTCCCCACATTTTACGAAGCGGAGCAACAGGCCATAGCTTCTTCGGCACATCTTCATACGTCCAATGCGCGATCCCCGTTTTCTTCGCTTCGAGATCTAGCGCGAGTTTTGACAACAACATATTCGGTCCGACTCCGCACGCCGAACGCAACTCGAATTGCCGGTACAACTCATCCTGAATGCGGAAAATCAACGCCTCAAGAGGTCCCCATAGTTTTTCCGTGCCCGTAAAGTCGATAAAACTTTCATCGATACTATATACATGGATCGCTTCTTTCGGCACATAGCGGTTCAACAACTTCGTCAATTCCATCGACACATCGATATAAAATTGCATTTTCGGTTCAATTAAACGAATACGTGGGTCGTCCGGAATCTCATACAGACGCATACCTGTCGTAACTCCAAACTGTTTTTTCAGTGGCGGTGAGGCAGCCAATACGACACCGCCTTTTCTCTCCATATCGCCGACAATCGCAATCGGCACTTCCATTACGTCAAGTCCTTCCATGGCCGCGGCACAGCTCGCGTAGAAGCTGCGTATATCCAGACAGGCAATTTTTCTATTCGGTAATGGTTTCATCTGGCATTCACCTCCCAAAAGAACAAGTGTTCTTATGAGTAGTATACCCCCATTTATTGCGCTCAAGCAATGGGAATTCACGGGTTTTGCGCATATTTGTGGATGACTTGCCAACTAGACAAAAATATCCCGAAAATCAGAGTGTGACCTCTCACTTTCGGGATATAGTATTCAGGTATACTTTTATAGTATAGTAATTATTTACAGGGAAATATCTTCGGGTGGTTGGCCTGATTTATTCATCAAACGAATCGCTTCAGGCTCAATTTTTAAAATAACTAGATTTGGATCTTCGGGACCAGTAAACCATGATTTCATATGATCATTCCAAACCTTTTCTTTCAAGCTTTCGTCATCGGAAATCGTCACACGGCCAGAATACTCGACGTATGCGTCACCGAAACCTTCACCTTCATACCCAAGAAGAATATGGGTATACGGATTGTCATCGAGCTCATCTACCTTTTCCGTTTTTCTATTCGTAGGTGTATACAAAGTCAACCCATCACTCATGAACGTCATATACCGGCTATACGGTTTATTGTTGTCCACCGTTGCCATCGTTCCTACCATGCTCTCATTCAAGATTTTCTGTACTGTGTCTTTTGCAGTCATTTACTTCCGCTCCTTTCGCGATTACTCTTAGTCTTCCCACCATCGTCATTTCTAAACCTGAAACGATGCATGTAGGCAACTCACTTCAGCCAATATTGACTACCATTGCGCGTCTGACCGAAATAGCCGTATTCAGTTAAATAATTTCGAAGTGTAATGAAATCTTCATGGACTTCCGAAAGCCGATCATTCATCTCATGCTTACTGTACGAAATATCTCCGTCAAAGCGCTTACTAATTTCCTGGACAATAATTCGCCGCTGTTTTTCCGTCGCGGGTATCTCTTTTAGCTGGCCATCGGTTCCGTCAGGGAAAAACGTGCGCAGGATCGCTTGTTGTTCTTCCTCCGCCATTGAATACTCATCGTGGAATAATTGAGACGCTTTATGTGGCGGAATAAAGGCCTGCGCGTACGACTCACGTTCCTTCAATAACTCCATCATCGCAAGAAACACTTTCGCCTGACGTTCTTTTTCTTTTAACGCAAAGCGATGGTGCCGCACCGTCGTCGCACTGCCAATCTCCAATTCTTCCTGTACATCCTTGTCGCTTTTCCCTTGATAAAATAAGCGCAGCAAATCACCTTGATGATCGGTAATGCCTGACCACTTCTTATCTAGTTCAAGCAAATACGCGAACACCGACTGATGCGAATGTTCGATATGTACATGCATAAATCGCTCCGCTTCATACAATGCATTCTCGTACGGATAAATGACACCTTTTTCGATTTGTTTACCGCACAGCAAACAATCATATGATGTGGATCGTTCTATATATCCTTGCTTTAATTCCGTTAACGAAGCATCCCAGAACGTTTCAGTAAACTCCATATATTCCACACTCCTAATACATTTTTAATCACAACAAACAAATCTTCCATTCGTTTGTTCAATATGTTCTATGATACCCTGTATGCCGTCCGTGTTCAATAGTAAGGCAAACAATATAGCGCTTTGTTTGCACGTTCATTAAAGTCCTTTAAACCAGTCGCCAAATAAAATCGCACATGATACACTATTTTCATACCTATACAAACGGGGTGACATGATGTGTTTACTGGCATTTCAATTGCAAAGCCATCCGAAGTATCAACTGGTTATGATGGCGAACCGAGATGAAGCATATGGACGTCCTACAGCACCAGCAAACTTCTGGAGCGATTATCCAGACATTTTAGCAGGACGTGATCTTGAACAAATGGGCACATGGCTCGGCATCAATACACAAGGAAAAGTCGCTGCATTAACAAATTATCGCGACTTCGCGCTACCGCAAACAGGCAAATTCTCACGCGGTCATATTGTATCTTCCTATCTACAATCCAGTCTATCCGCACATGATTTTATGGAACAACTGCATACACATCGAGAAGATTATGCGGGTTGCAATGTCCTGGTAGGATCCGCTGAAGATATGTTTTACTACTCGAACATCGAGCAATCCATCCAACAACTACCTAACGGCACACATGGACTTAGTAACGCCTTACTTAATACTCCATGGCCGAAAGTGGATAAAACAAAAGCTTTGTTGGCAGAGTACTTGCAACAAACAGAGACGATAGATCGGGATATATTATTTGGCATGATGCAACGAGCGGAACGATTTCCGACTGAACTGCTACCTAATACCGGCGTAGGTGAAGATCTCGAGAGCTTGCTGTCTTCGATATTTATCGCATCAAAAGACTATGGCACACGTTGCACGACTGTACTGACAATAGATCAAGAAAATCATGTGGAATTTGAAGAGCGCACATATGAAAAAGGCGCTTTTATAACGGCTCAAAAATTCTCTTTCCACATCGAAAAACCGGCTCACTCCTAAAAAGAGTACAGCCGGTTTTTTCTGTTTTTCATGCATTATTTTCATATAAAGATTACAACATGTCCATATATTTTTTGAATTCAGCCAAAGCTTTTTCGCGGTCTCCCGTACTAAATAAACGCTTTTGATCAGCTCCTATAATACGATAATGTCCACCCGCCGTATGCTGTTGCAATTTATATTGCTGCCATTGTCCGACCTCCGTCCACCAATTAATAGACGCACTCGCTGCTGTTTCTCTTGAATGAATTTCTTCATGTACAGCCTCTCAGCTAACTCAATCGGATCGTCTCCCATGACCGAGCGCAACAGAGCACTTTCGCGAAATAACGCGCAAACTACTACTGCTGTAGCCCAACCAATTTCTTGACGACCTTTCTCTAACTGTACTAACGTCTTCTTTGAAATGCCTATAATCTCCGCCATTTGATCTTGCGTATAATCCATTTCTGTTCGAATTAACTTCAAGCGGGGCGACACTAAGTCCATGACTGTCTGCTTATTCAACGCTTTATTCCTCCTTTGCACTTAAAGTGTATATTTACACATTTAGTTACTAAAGTTATTTAATTTGTAATAAAACTATCTTTCGTGTATTTTATCTTCATTTGTGTAAAATAACTTTTATCTCTATAAGCAGTGTATCACAACTAGAATAACTAGTTACATCTCCATAGAAAAAACCTGTTGAACCGAAGCTCAACAGGTGGTGTATAGCGTATTAAATCGTGCGAGTAGACTCCCAGTTTGTAATATCTTCTTCTAGCGGGATTTGTGCGGTTCGAGCTTTCACTGCAGCGTTGAAGAACAAGGCTACTAGGAAGATCGAGATGACAGTCGCTCCGATTAAGGAGACATTCATCGGTAAGCCGAATCCAATGGCTGCATTCAGTATATACGTCGTCGTAGCCATCAGCATGAACGTGCCAGGTATGAGTGCAACCCAGTAGTTCTTACCGGCAATGAAGAGATACATGGCACCTACGAATAACGCAATGACGGCAGTGGACTGATTCGCCCAAGAGAAGTAGCGCCATAAGATGTTGAAATCTACTTGAGTTAGTGCAATCGAGATAGCGAACATCGGAAGCGCGATCCATAGACGGCTCATGATTTTTGCTTGCGGGTACTTGATATAGTCCGCGACAATCATGCGTGCACTACGGAATGCTGTGTCGCCTGATGTGATGGGTAAAATGATGACACCGATCACGGCAAGTGTTCCACCGATAGCACCTAGCATCGTGATGGATACTTCACTAACAATAACTGCTGGTCCACCAGCTGCAAGCAATTCATTTAGTGTCACACCGTTGAACAACGCCATACCAGCCGCTGCCCAAATCATCGCGATAATTGCTTCAGCAATCATCATACCGTAGAAAATTTTGCGACCTTGGCTTTCATTCTTCGTTGTCCGGGAAATAATCGGAGACTGTGTCGCATGGAAACCAGAAAGCGCTCCACATGAGATCGTCAAGAATAATAACGGGAAGATCGGAATATTATCTGGATGCAAATTCGCAAATGTCAATTCAGGAATCGGAACACCTTTGATAATCATCATGCCGCCGATACCGACTGCACTGATCACAAGTAGTGCGCCGAAAAGTGGATAGAAACGACCGATGATCTTATCGATCGGTAATAATGTCGCCAAAATATAATAAAGGAAAATAAGTGCAACGATGATTCCCATCGCCATCCAACCATTCATCAGGTTGTACAGCAATCCTGCGGGTGCCGAAACGAATACCGTACCGACTAGGATGAGTAATAATAACGCAAACGCATTGACGATATGTTTCATCGCTTTGCCAAGGAATTTTCCTGCCAGTTCAGGCAAGTGTGCTCCGCGGTTTCGGATCGAGATCATGCCTGTCAAATAATCGTGTACAGCGCCTGCGAAAATCGCACCGACGACAATCCAGATAAATGCGACCGGGCCGTATAACGCGCCCATAATCGGGCCGAAAATCGGGCCAACTCCTGCGATATTTAGTAATTGAATCAATGAGTTCTTGTTCGTGCTCATCGGCACGTAATCGACTCCGTCCGCGCTCGTATACGCTGGCGTAGCTCGCTCTTCCTTGACGCCGAACATGTTGACGATGTACTTACCATACGTAAAGTATCCGACTATTAATAATACGATAGAAAATAGAAATGTAATCATTACTTCTTTCCCTCCTTCATGTTGATAACGCTTACATTAACTATAATAGAAAGATGTCCGATCTATGACAAAATCTCGTAACATGTCAGAATCGCGAAGTAAGATGCACTCCGGGAGATTAACATGTTACGAGATTTTTTATCCTTCGAGACGTTGCCGTAATTCTTTGACATAATTTCGGCTAACTGATAATTTTTCTGGACGCTGATCCACTTCTAACTGATACGCTCCGTTGAACCAAGGTGTCAAACTACTGACGTGCACGAGGTTCACGAGAATACTTTTATGGATGCGGAAAAATGATGAATACATCAATTTGTTTTCGAGTTCTTTTAATGTCATGCGCGTTTCGTAATCACGCGTAGACGTAACGATTTTCGTCCACTTCTCTTCTCGATGCACATAAAGAATATCGCGAATCGGGATGTAGTGGATTTCGCCTTCCGTTTCGACAGGCAATCGATCCAGCGGTTTCGGTGATGTTTCATGTTGTGTTCGATGCAGCAACTCTTTTACACGCGCAATCGTCTGTCGCAGTTGTTCTTCATCATACGGCTTCAGTAAATAATCCATCGCATGGACACGAAATGCTTCTGCCGCGAATTGCGGATAAGCGGTCGCGAAGACAATCAATGGCACTTTTTTCAATGCACCTAACGTCTTTGCCACTTCCATTCCATCGACTTTCGGCATCTCAATGTCGAGGAACACGACATCCGGCTGTAGCTGCATCGCCTTGATAATCGCCGACTCTCCAGAATCCGCTTCTCCGACAACCTTCACCCATTCAAATCGTCCAAGCAAATAAATCATTTCTTCGCGCGCGTACCTTTCATCATCTACGACCAATACGCGAATCGTTTCCGTCATATTCGTTCACCTCCGACTTCGGAATCTGGAATGAAATCTTTGTTCCTTCATTCGGTGTACTTTTTATTGTGAGGCCTGAATTTTTATCGAACGTCATCTTCAGGCGTCGATTGACGTTATAGAGGCCGAGCCCAGTACCTTTTTCAGACCGAACTGGTTCCTGCCCAAGCATAGCGAGACGCGCTGGAACGATTCCCTCACCGTTATCCTGTACCATAATATGAATGGCATTGTCTCGTTCATGTATCGAAATATGGACCATCGCATTGGCGTCCAAATCTTTAATACCGTGCGTCATCGCATTTTCAACGATCGGTTGCAACGTCAATGGCGGAATCTTCTCCTGCATGACATGCGGATCGACGTCGATACAAATCTTCAATTTATCAATGAAACGCGCTTCTTCTATCATCAAATATGCTTCAACATGCGCCAGTTCTTGCTGTAACGTGACCATCTTCGCAGTCGTACCTTCAAGATTCTGACGCAAGAAAAACGACAGCGATGACAGCAGTTTACGCGCTTCATCCGGATTCGTCCGTATCAAAGAAAGAATAATATTCATCGAATTGAACAAGAAATGCGGACTAATTTGCGCTTGCAACGCCTGAATTTCCGCTTCTTTCGCCAGTTGATAGGCATCATCTGCTTCGGCGATTTCAAGCTGATTGCTGAGTAGTGCAGCGAGTCCAGCGATTAATTCGATCGTGACATCGGTAATCGCCGTACGTGATGGATAAAATAACTTCAACGTTCCAATCGTTTCACCGCGTGTTTTAAGTGGTGCAATGACGATGGCTTCGGATGCCGAGATACCCGGATGATCAGGAGTGGCAGAATCAGTGACAATGAGCTGACCTTCTCGTATCACTTGACGTGTGATGTCAGTCTGGATCAAACCTTGCCTAATCGTACCTTTGGATCCGACATACGCGAGAATATCCGTTTTATTCGTCATCGCGACAGCACCTGGCTTCAACTCATCTAGAAGAATCCCACATACCGCCTCGGCCGTATCTTTTCGCATACCTGTCCGTAAATAGCCAAGCGTCTGATCTGCGATACGCAATGTTTTCTGCGCCTGCAACGCGGTCACTTTTTCCTGATCACTAATGACGTTATACGCAATGAGCATAAATAACGCAGTCCCCATGCCGTTCGCCAGAATCATCGGCACGCCAATCGTCTGAACCAATGCAAACGCTTTCTCAAAGGGTTGTGCCATCACGACAATGAGCAACATTTGTAACGCTTCCGCAGCTGCTCCAATCGTGAATGCCAAAAGCGGACGAATACGCTTGCCTTTCTTATAGAAGTAACCCGCAAGAATACCTGAAATAATAGTCGATACTCCGCACGAAATAGCCGTGAATCCACCTAAAGACATTCGGTGAATCCCAGCGATGAGTCCAGCACCGATCCCAAGTCGATATCCACCAAGCAAACCTGCGACGACTACCCCGATTACACGAGAATTCGCAATCGCCTCATCTGTAGCGAGTTGCCATGACATATTTTCAAAGTGAAACGTCTGCATATCTAGCGCCACGCCGAAATACGTTCCGAAAATCCCAAACAATCCAAAAAAGAGTATCGCCGTCAGCTCTTGCCGACGATCCAATACATCTTGATGGATCATATGTTGGAAAAATCGAAAACGAGTAAGAAGGAAAGCGACCGCCACAATCATGCCGACCCGTTCAAACATAATGATCAGTAAATCGAGCATCACAATCCTCCATTCATTCGATTAATAAACGTTACTTTTGAATCGCCTTGTTGACGACCGCTACGACTTCGATTCGCGACATCTTCTCGCGTCCTTCTTTCAGCGCGTCAAGCGTACTATGCGCAAGTGCCAATGGAATATTACAGAAGTTCAAAGTCGTCTTCGTATGGATGTCTTCAATATACGCATCAGCGAGCGCCAAATTCTCTTCAGCATACGCAAACATTTCCGGCAACTTCCAGTCATTCGGGAAGAAGTTCACATCACGCACCGCATCTTCTTTGTAGTTGCGAAGAATATTAACAGACTGCAACCCACGGCCAAAGCCAATAGCTAAGTCACGATCCGTCTCGGTGCCATCATACCAGCGCCAAATATCTGCAAGCATCACGCCAACTAATCCAGCGACATAGTACGTATAATCATCGAGATCTTCACGCGTCTCAATCACCCAGTCCTTACCTGCCCACTTTGCCATGCCACGACCCATAATCGCAGTCGATTCGAGTACTTTATTACGCGCCGTTTCTGGACAAAACTCTACCCAGTCAGCTAAACGCAATGTCACTTCAGGCAACTGATCGCGGTGTGGTGCGAATAACTCGTCCAGTGCAGACGCCATCGATTCGCCTGTTGCGATCGTGCGGTCTAGTATATCGCTTACTTTGTTCAGTAAGTCGATGACAATCTGTACGTCTAGTTGTTCATGGTCTTCAATTTCATCGATTGCACGCATACACAAGTACGCAGACGCAACAGCTTCTCTAACGTTTGGTTCGAGTAGTTTGATTGGTATGTAGAATGTACGGCTTGTCTCTTTTAGGACTTTCATTGCTTCTTTTTGTAATTTCGCTTCAGTTTTCATGTCAGGTTCCCTCCATCAATCTTTGCACAGGTTGTGATTATATAGAATGGGTTTATTATAGCATTGATTGGGTTTGGGGTGCGACTGGAAAGGTGTTCGAGGAGGAAAACCGGTATAGCTTCAATGAAATGGAAAGGGGTTTTAGACTGTTTTGCTGCGTTCCAAGTGACTTAGGGAAGTTCACTGGAATCATTAGTATGAATGAGTGGTCTACTAGCATGAATATATTTAGGATTTTAATTAGCTAGAGATATTTACCAAGTTCTGGTGATAGTGCTACACTAATATCTAAATGATTTAGAGATTCTACTTGGGGTAAAATCATTAGGTATTTCTTCAATATGATAGAGGAAAACCAAGAGATATGTAGGAGGTTATGAAGATGATATCATGTTTTTGCGAAGAGAACAAATCGTTTTATATAAAGGTAGAAGGCGACGTCGGTGCAGAGGCCATCTGGTGTGATGAATGCTACAGTAACTTTAATATGGAAGACGTTCCTATTTCAGAAGAATTGAAAGCGAAACTTAATAAGTGGATGCAAGAATACGGGAAATGGATTCATTGGGAGCAAGACGTGTTGTACCCTAATGGAATTCAAATGGAAGATGAACATAATGAAACGGGCGAACGGTTGACGTTAGAAGTGCGGAAAGAATTGAGTGAAGAGTATCAAGTTCGGTTTTCTCCTTCTTCTTCGGCTAGGATGTATGCGCGACTTGGGTCTTGATGGAAGAGATTTGAACGCAACTATTACTCATAAAAAGAAATCAATTTTCAAATCTACCAGGTTCTGTAGATAGATCCGTTTCATCGCCCGTTTGTTCATGGGTATCCTCACACTCCCTAGAATAGAGTATATTTTTTTTAAATTTTTTCATTTTTTGTTAGTAGCTGTATTTATATCAGCATACGGCAGGAGGTAAAAATAAATTGTACATGTTTCATAAAAGTTAGTGGACTGGTAAAAAAATGAGCAGTTCTGGGACTGTGATAAAACAGATTTTATAAAAAAGCTACCTAATGTCAACGCACTGACTTTCTAGGTAGCTTCTTCTATTTTCACTATTACTCAGTCCGCGTAGCATCTTTCGCACGACGAACCAAATACAAAATCCCTTCAATCGCAAGTACGACCAACAATGAAATCCCGAACAGTGGCATGATGACACCTAAAAATACCATCAACACAATAAACCCTATCGAAATTTTACTCGTCGTCTTAGGCGGTGCCGACATATTTCCTTTTCTCTTGCGTAACAACCACATCCTGAACCCGTAGAAAATTAGGAATAAAAATGCCAGACACACGATTAAATTAATAATTTTATTTGGTAAGCCAAACAGATGACCCTCGTGCAACGGAATTCCCCATGTGAACCATTTCGCTAAGATGCCATACTCCCCGTAGCCTACTTTGGAAATCAAATTGCCGCTGTATTGATCAAAATATGAAGTCATTTCTTCAGCAGGATTTACATCTAACCCTGTTACACCGGTGTTACTTCCTTTCGATACTGTAAACACACCATCTTCAGAAAACGGATAGACGATCGAATACGGTTTTGAAATCTTTTCACCTTGTACTTTTTCCATCAATTCTTCAACAGCAATCCCATTATGGACCATATCCATTCCTGGCATGTCCTCATTTCCACCATGATTCGCGTGTGGGTCTGGTTTTTCGGATGTAGGGGCTTCTTCTTTACGAGTTGCCCAAGGAATCTCACTCATATCGGAAGTAGGTGGCTGTTGTTGTAGCAACGGCGTTCCAATAGAAGGATGTTCTTGAGAGGCAGTATAGATGAAATTCCCCATGAATACGGACCAAGGAAGCCCCGTGAAAATAAGAATGATCATGGGAATAGTGATGATGGTTCCAATTAAAGCATGAATCCGTTTAAATTGGAGTCGACGTGTTGATTTCTTCGGTTTCTTTAGCGCACGACTTTTGAATGTCATATATAGTCCGGAAAACAATAAAAAGATTGCCCAGCATGCAGCTAATTCCACTAAGTAATTGACGACAGTTCCGCCAACAAAGAGCGAACTATGAATATTTCTCATAATATTAGCGTACGTATACTTTGGATTTTGAGAGCCAACTATTTCGTTATGCTCATCTAAAAATACGTATTTCTCTTCGCCTGAATCGGACTTTAGAGTGAGTCTCGTGTTATACGGCTCGTCCATAATCATAATCTTCGAAACTTCAAATCCCTCATTCTCATGCTTCACGAGAGAAATTCCTTCGTCAATCGTTAGTTGGGACGTTTCTTCACTGTTCCCAAAGAAAAGATCCTTGTACGCAACCTTTTCGACATCATTGTAAAACAAGTACCCAATTCCGCTCAACGTGAGTGTAATCAGAAGTGGAGCCATGAACAAAGCACCAAAAAAGTGCCATCTCCAAAAACGATTGTATGTACCTTTTTTCATTGTGTCCCCTCCTCATCTAGTTCATTATCATTTTATAGCTAACGCAAACGATCTCATTTTGGATCACTGTATCTTCAGCATGATGAGCTTTTTTAAAGAGTGAAGTGAACGAAAACGTGATCCATTGCATATAAGCTTTTGTCATTAAATCAAGAAGATATGAACTATGAATGAATTAGAGAACATTTTTTTCATTTTCTCCTATTCAGTACCAAGGATTCTTTTATTACAACTGGGTAGAAAGTAAAGAGGTTTATGTACGAGGAGTGAGGTAGGATGAAATATGTATTTGTATTGGGCGGAACTGGATTGCTTAGATTGGAAACTATAAAAGAATTATTGAAGTAAAAGCCAAGTAAGCTTCCAACAGACCGCGGAAGCTTAGCAAAGCGGGACCCGAAAGTCCATGTATACTCGAGACGCTTACCTCTTCATTCCATTCAATCATTCTTCAAAAGAGTGTCGTAATCACAACGGAAGACACGTCATCCAAGTTTTTGGTTGTCGTAACCTCTTCTAGTTGTTGCGTCGCAAAGTTGATCGTTTCATGTAGTCATTCATAAGCATTCAACGGATATCCTACCTGAAGAAAATAGGTTCATTACGTGCCATAAAGTATCGAGAAATCATTGCTCCACAATAGAATAATCAATCGTCAAAAAAGGAAGTGAAAAAATCCACATTTGATGAGTCGCTTTTAATGTACCGTTTTCCATTTCCTCAATGAAGAACGTTTCTTCCAATGGTAATCTACATAACCCTTTACTATTAAAAGAAAAATACACTCCTGCGTCTGAAGCGGTTTTCCTCCGTTTGCTGGTCAATTGTAACCCGCCATTGACAGCATGCAACTCTAAAATTCCCGTCATTGTAGAATAAGGCAATGGTAGCGTAATATTCATATACGTCTGCTCATTGGTTGTATGTTGCGAATAAAAAGCAGTGAAAATCGTTTGCTCACCAACTTTCCGTTCCCATACACGCACTTGCTCCCGACCATCCAGACTTTCGTCCACCGTATAAATAGCACCCGTCATTTCGACTTCTTCAGAATGCAGCGGCAAATTAATTTGCTGTATGCGTTTACTGAGGAATGAATACATAAAGGCAAACGGCTTAAACCAACGATGCCAGCGAATGGAAGCATACAGCTTGAAGTCTATCGTCTGTTCATAGAAGCGTATAATTGCTGGAGATACCGTTGCAGGTGAAAGCCCATAAACGGTTAAGTCATCGGATAGCCCGCGATGCCGACCGATCTGACCAATTTGATCCGCAACTTGTCTTCCGCGAATTTGGCTGACCGGAAACGTCGGCGGTATAAAACGCGCTGGTGGTACATGAAGCGACCAGCCGATGATGCCGAATAAAGCAAAGATGATACAATTTAACACACCATGAAAACGAAGCATGAAATCAATCGTTACGGAAAAGATTTCAAAACCAGTACTCAGTACATACAGCATGGAAAACGAAATCGTCACAGCTAATGCACTAAACGCCAATCGTAGTAGCCACTTCTGCAAACGACATGCAAATGGAAGTTGCCAAACGATTCGAATGATCACACCAAAACCAAATATATACAGCAAGACGGAAAATATTTCAATCCATCGTGAAAATGTAATACCCACCGCCACGATCATCGGTGCCGCAAGCAATGCAACTATGGCCCATTGATACACACGCGAACTGTGTAGACGCCCGATCCATCCAACGAAAACGGGTAATATGAAAGCTGAATAATGAAAATGGATAGCAGTCAACCATGTAAGCAACGGACTAAATCCAAGATCCAGCCCTACTACAAAAGCGAAATACCAGCCGCCCCCCATAGCTAAGTAGACAAGTCCTAGATCCATCGCAAACTCTTCTATATTCGTAAAGCCGCGACGCAGAAACCGAACCACTCCGTAGAGAGCTATATATAACGTAAACAATAAATAGAATGAAGCAATCCACCCATCCCATTTAGTAGAAACTACCTGTTCAAGCACTACTGCGGTGTAAGCAGGTATTGCGACATACGGATAGTACTTCCAAAACCAATCACGCTCCGTACAGAGGAGTCGTAACAAAACAGGGATATACACAAGTTGCGCAACCATCAATATACTATACGGCCACGGAGAATCACTAAAAGCAATAGCCAGTAGAAACAACAACACATGAAGCACGACAAATTTACGCATCTTCGGTAAACTCTCCTTCGTATGAACATACTGTCCCTATTAACGGGTTCTTTACATCGACAGTAATTCGAAAAACTTCACTCCGTTCATCATACGACTCTACAACCGTCGCCAAACCTTGCAGAAACTTCGGCAATGAAATCTCGATCTTGCCGAGTACCAACCGTTGATCCAATGATTCAATTTTTAATGCGCCACCTTCCTCGACAGTAAATCCTAAATCAGAATAAAATAACGGCGGTTCACCAAGATAATCTTTCACGACCATTTGTTTTTCATCCAAACTCATTAAAGCATTGAAATAGCGTGTCTTGTTAGGAAAACTAAATTTGCGTTCCCAATGAATTTCTTCATTGCCTGCTAAAGAGACAAACGATGAATTAACAATCGTAAACGAAATAGCCGTTCCACTTTCCGGAAAAACAAACTTTCGTTTCGCGCCCCATAAGAAAAGTGGGAACAGCCATTTCGGACCACCTGTTATACGATTCATCATGCCTGATGCCCGAAAGACCGGTTCTTCAAAGGCATATCTTTTTTGAAGCATTGGATGAAGGCGAGAAAAATCTGCTGCTAATACTTTCTTATAAATAGACACGGTACATGTCACCTCTTTCTTTTACAAGACGCCGCTGTCGGCACATCCTTGCTCAGAAGAAAACCAATACTTGTCAGCACGATTAACGCTACATTGAACGTAATCGGATTAAATGGATGAACAGCAGTTTCTGGAGCTGCTATGAAGGCTGCAATAGTCAATAATGGAAAAGCGAGTAGCTGCAACAACAAAAGATGCCGTTTATTGCGATAAAGCAACCAAACCACACCAAATACTACTTCAGCCAAGCCGATCACATACACAGCATTTGTAGCTAATGCATCCGAAAGCGACAGACCGCTCGCCACCATCGCTTTTTCCTGCGGATGCATCGCAAGGAGTTTAGGGACAAGCCCTTGATATATCCATAGGAAAGCAAAGAATACTGTCAGAAGTTGCATCGTGAAATAGCGTCGATATTGCGAAATTGGAGTTTCTCCCCGCTCGAGCCATCGTTTCAGCACATCAAAACTTACTGCAGTCGCATAGCCCATTAACGGTCGAAACACCGTATCCATTAGTTGTCCCACTTTGCCAAAATTCGTTTGATAATCATATTGCGTCAAAAATTTCGTTCCCTCTTCCATTGGCTCGTACTTCCAATAACCGCGTCCTTCACGTATCGGTGAGATTTTTTGATTCGTGCCGAAGTGTAACGATGAACTGCGCGACCCGCTGTCCAAATGTGCGGTTCCACTACTCTCACCCCATCCTTCTACTGTGATGAACGGACCCACCGTTCTTGTATAGGTAAACCGTTGCGGTTGGTCTTCTTCCTTAGGTACATAGTAAATAGAAGAAAAGCGTAAGTCCCATTGCGCATGTAACTCTGGATCTTGGGAAGCATCCCACACTCGCTGTAGCGGAGCATGTATGGGAATCTCTACATAAATCGGCTTTGATTTCATCGGAATCACCTTCCCAGTTCATTTTTCCCGTATAGTTTTCTATCAATTTTAGGTACAGTATACTCTCCTTAGTTTACCATTTTTATTAACTATAGAGCTATCGATTTAATTATAGAAAGCGAATTGATACCATCCATAATTTTGTGATTTCATTACGAAAAAATTTACCTAGTTCTAGTGATAATGATACACTTACATTACAGCACGAGATAGCTTCTACTGGAGGTAGATACCGTGAGAAAAGTTGATATTCTTTCATTATTAGAACATCAAAAGACATGAGCTATGGATACAAATCCGTGGTGACTTGATTTCTCTTATTCACCTGCATGAGACTGTAAAGAATCGTTTATATCTAGAGAAGAGGTGCAGGATATGGAAAATGATAAAATCCGAACGATGACTACCTGGTTCCGAAACTGGTTTTTGGATAATAAAGTAGTCGCTATCTTATTGATTTCACTATTAATTTTATTGAACTTCCTAGTTTTTTCAAAAGTTATGTATATGTTTCATTTTGTTAAAGAGTTTCTCGGCGTAGTGGCCTTACCTATCATCATGGCAGGGATTCTCTTTTACTTATTAAATCCATTAATCGATATGATGGAAAGAAAGAAGATCAAGCGTGTTTGGGGGATTGCACTCGTCTTCGTGGTCATTAGTGGTTTAGTCGCGTGGGGTATTATCATACTGATTCCGATTATACGCGAACAAGCTACAAGCCTTATTCAAAACTGGCCAGGATATTGGACGAGATTATTAGCGCAATTTGATAGCTTGTTGAGTAGTACTATATTTTCTCAACTGCAAGGAAAGTTGGACGATATGGATCAAAGTATCATCAAGTCGATAACAGAGCAAACGAATGGCTTCATAGACTCTGCTTTCTCAGGGATTGGTAGCGTACTCGGAACGGTTACCAATGTAGTCATCGCGTTGCTGACTATGCCAGTTCTTTTATTCTTTTTATTGAAAGACGGCCGTGATTTACCGTATCATACAATGAAACTTCTACCGACGAAGATGCGCGCCAACACGTATAAAGTATTGAAAGAAATCAATATGCAAATTAGCCAATATATCCGTGGACAATTATTAGTCGCATTTTTTGTAGGATTGATGTTCTGGATTGGGTTGGCGATTGCAGGACTGGAATATGCCGTTTTACTCGCCATATTAGCAGGTGTACTCAACTTGGTTCCTTATTTAGGGTCATTCCTTGCGATTATTCCGATTGTCATCATCGCGTTAGTTTCTTCACCTTTCATGTTAGTTAAAGTCATTATTGTGTTCGCAGTGGAACAAGCACTTGAAGGCAGACTGATCCAACCATTGATTTTGGGTAGTAATTTGAAAATACATCCTGTGACGATTATTATCGTGTTGCTGACGGCCGGAAAATTATTCGGTGTGCCAGGTGTCATTTTAGGGATTCCGGCGTATGCTGTCATCAAAGTCATTGTCGAGCATATTTTCAAATGGTATAAATCCTATTCAGGTCTCTATGTAGAATCATACAACCCCGCTCCTAAACCGAGCGTTCCGATTGAAAAAAGGAAAGTGAAGAAGCGCAAGAGATTTAATTTGTGGAAAAAGCGTTAGATTTTGCTGTTCGTGGAAAAGTACAAGCCTGAAATGAGACAGCTCCTCTTTCCAAAGTCAATATGGTGTGGAATAAAAAGAGCGTGTCTTCTAGGTTAGTAAGTTACCTAGAAGATACGCTCTAAAAGTTCTGATTTCATAAAGTAGCTTTCTGTAATGAATTGAAAAGCTCTAAGTTTTTCGAACATCGTTCATTTTCCCTTGCAAAGCGCCCATAATCCTAAAACGCCACCAACAACCACAGTTAACGCGGTTAATTTCTTCCTATCCAGAGTAGACTCAAACTTCACATGGTCTGGTGTGATGACATATACGCCAATGGGTTTAATAGTAAAAGCACCGCCTCCACCTTCCCCTCCACTACCGTCACCACCCCCACCTACTGCATATTTAACTTTCGCCACAGGGACTACCTTTTGCAAACCAAGTTCGATCGGTTCCCCGTATATGAAGGACACGTCTTTTTGGTTGGCAAATTTATTAAAAATCGTTTTAACAGGTGTTTCAATATACTCTTTCTTCCCAGCATTCTTGTTCGGTTGAGCTTGTCCATTTTGCATGACTATTCGCCTCCTTTCTTTACTCATTCGCCTTTTTTGGTCAATCACCTTCTAGTAGACGCTTACTGGTGGCTTATTATTTAATTATAATCAAAACCTAATTTAGTTCGATGAAAAACAGTTTACCTAACACTTTTAGGTGTTATAATAATACATAACACCTTAAAGTGTTAAATGAATCGGAGGTATGTATGATGAATTCACAAGAGAAATTAGAAGAAATCCGTAAAACCGTTGTACTTAATGCGCCGCTAGAAAAAGTATGGGAGGCTGTTTCTACATCAGAGGGCATGGCAGCGTGGTGGATGCCCAATTCACTTAAACCAATTATAGGACATGAATTTGTACTTCATACAGAGCAATTCGGAGACTCTCCTTGTAAAGTAACTGAACTTCAACCACCTACCCGTTTAGGCTTTAATTGGGGTAAAGATTGGCATATTTTAATTGAATTGAAAAAATTAAGCGATGAGGAAACAGAGCTTACATTAACTCATTCTGGCTGGGATGCAAATAAAGTAACTGAATTTGAACAACCTCACACAGTCGTTCGTGGATTTATGGAGAGTGGTTGGGAACGTACCGTAAAAGAGAAACTTCCGGCTACTCTAAAGGCTTACATGTGGTGAATCCATCTAAGCCAGATGTATTCCAAGCGATTTCTGATCCAACTCGTCGTAGTCTGTTAAAATTGCTTGCCGAAAAAGAATTATCCATCACTGATATTGTAGAGTTCTACCCGATAAGCCGTACAGCAATAAATAAGCATCTTCATATTCTTTTCAACGCGGGCCTTGTCAAACGTCAGAAAGTCGGACGTGAAACCCGCTATATGCTTGATTCCGAACCACTGATTGAACTAAAGGGCTGGCTTAGTTTCTTTGAACGATATTGGGACAAAAACCTGCTCGCGCTCAAAGAATATGTAGAGAAAAATAATGATTAGCCATCAGTGGAACCGTGAATAGGAAATGTAAATCTCCCGGTTCCTTTATTTTACGAGAAAGCTTTTATATGTTTAGGGCGAAGTGAAGTTTCTCCACTTCATAGCCAAATTACATGATGCGGTTATGACACTATCGTTATTTAATTAATTGCCTTAACTCATCTGTCATTTGCTCAACTAGTTCCGGTCTGCCATGAAATTGAGCAGGTGTATTTTGGAAGAGCTCAACTTTCCAATTGCCGTCTTTGTTAACTGTGACGAGAGTTTGAAGGGCGTTTACTGTGGGCTCAATATCTGTTTTCCCTGGTGGAATCATCCCAGCAATCGCTTGTACTATTGCGGTATCAGTTCCTATTGCACGAACTTCTTTCACTTTCGTTACAAAAGGTGCAGTGGGATGTTTTTCAAAGATAGATGCGAGATGCGATAAAATTTCCTGTCGTCCAACCATTTTACTGCCATCAAAACCAATTTGAGTTCCTTGTTCTGTAAATAGTTCAGCCATTCCTTTTGCATCACGATTGTTCCATGCGTCTATTAGTCTTCGGTAAAGACTATTGATTTCATCTACGTGAGAATTATTCATGCACTGTGCTCCCTTTTTTACACATTATATTATTTCCCTTACTTCGTTTCTTGTACAACGGGTAGCCACTACATATTTCAATAATTAACTACTACTCTACGTTCGAGGCTAGATTATAAGACTAATTGGTATGTGATTTCGATTTGATAATACGTTCACTAACAAACCCCATTACTATGCCAACGCCAATCGGTACTAGTGAAATTTCAGTATGCGAAAGTGAAATAGTGAATTTAAGAATATCTATATTCGCTATAAAGCCTATTACATATAGGAATATCATCGTTCCAAATGAAACTAGTAACGGAATCCAAAAGGACTTATTCACAACTTCACCTCCCAATCTTTTTAGCGGGTTGTCACTGATGTTTTGATCATGAAAACTAGTATTCTAACCTACTTCCTCTTTCATCTCTTGCACAAGTTGATCATGTGGCGCAATCTCTTCTAGACACTTCTTAAAATAAAGTATATCATTTCTCCGCCGAATTTTCTAACTACTCTGTTATTTACTTTGTTGAAATCAACATAAAACCGTCAAAATAAAAAATGAAATTGAAAAAACATCTATATAAGACATAAATGTAGGTGCTTGCATAACCTCATTTACTTCCTATACAGATGCTATTCAGTCTTCATTCACAATACATTTTGATTTGAATAAAAGGACTTTACCTTTTCATCAATAAGGCTCTGCTTCACGACCTTTTTCCACCGCATCTTTCACAGCCTGTTTAGAGTCAGGCGTACCGTGTCCGAATTTCGATTGACCTGCTTCACGACCCGGGACGTTAGGTTCTGCCGCCACTCCTGTTAGTTCTTTCATTTTCTGTTCAATACCCGCTTGTACAAGACGCCCGTATTCAAAATCCGCTAGCGTAAAGTGTTCGATCATCGCTTTTTGTATGCGTACATCACACACTGCTAGCGCTTCTGAAAGGTTTTTGATTAATTCCTCTCGTTCCCACTTCTCAAACTGGCGGAACGTCTCGCCTGCCTGTCCATAATTATTCGGTCGGTCAATCGGCGCGCTCATCGCTGCTGCATTGTACGTAGGTCTATGTGGAAGCCAGTTTTCCCTTTTTGCTTCCTGAAATCCACCGAGCATGGATGGTTCATAATTGATATGTGGATTTTCTCCTGACTCGCAGGCGGCGCGATGATCCATTTGACCACGTTGCTGATTTGTCCGCACTTCTTTTTTTGGTGCATTTACAGGTAACTGGAGATAATTCGTGCCGATACGGTAACGTTGCGTATCAGAATATGAGAATGTACGGCCTTGAAGCATTTTGTCATCGGAAAAATCCATTCCATCTACGAGTACGCCAGTTCCGAAAGCCGCTTGCTCAATGTCCATATGGAAATCCTCAGGGTTACGATCCAATACCATTTTACCTACAGCTAGCCAAGGAAACTGTTCTTCCGGCCAAAGCTTTGTATTATCAAGCGGATCAAAATCCAATTCCGGATGGTATCCGTCTTCCATAATTTGCACAAATAGCTCCCACTCAGGATATTCTCTACGTTCGATAGCTTCGGATAAATCTTGCGTCGCATGTGCAACGTTTTTTGCCTGAATGGCATCAGCATCTTCTTGAGTTAAATTACGTATGCCTTGCTTCGGCTCCCAATGATACTTTACTAAAACCGATTCTCCCTTGTCGTTGACCCACTTGTATGTATTCACACCAGAGCCTTGCATGTGACGATACGTTGCAGGAATTCCCCATGGCGAGAACAAAAACGTAATCATATGAATGGATTCTGGCGATCGGGAGACAAAATCAAACATGCGTTGTGGATGCGGAATATTGGAAGCAGGATCGGCTTTAAATGCATGAATCATATCTGGAAACTTCATCGCATCTCGAATGAAAAATATTTTCAAATTATTCCCCACTAAATCCCAGTTGCTATCTTCTGTATACATCTTAACCGCAAATCCTCGAGGATCTCGTGCAGTTTCAGGCGAATCTTTACCTCCTGCTACAGTAGAAAAGCGCACGACAAGAGGTGTTCTTTTTCCAGCACCCGAAAAGACTTTAGCACGCGTGTACTTTTCAACTGGCTCATTACCAACTTTCCCGTATGTTTCAAAATAACCAAACGCACCCGATCCTCGTGCATGGACCACTCGTTCAGGTATTTCCTCACGATCAAAGTGAGAGATTTTTTCAATGTAGTGATAATTCTCAAGCGTAGCAGGGCCACGGTCGCCAATGGTCTTGATATTTTGATTATCATGCACAGGGTGCCCTTGGCGTGTCGTAAGTGTTTCGCGCTCTTCCATTTGAGCTTTCTTCTGTTTATGTTGTTTCTTGTCCACAATATTCCTCCTCGACAAAGTGCTTTCCATTATCTACTGACAGTATGACCACAACTAGGAAAAATAAACACCTATACTTCGGTTGGAAATCGGTATCCTTCCTATGATCAGTGAGCCGACTAGTAGGTTGTATACGTATTTTGAAAGTTTCCACGTTTCCCGGGAAATCTCATACGTACAAACTTGACGAGAGCAGAAAAGCTATCGAATCTAAAAAAGAGGCACCAGGACGTTGAACACTTCAAACATGTTCGGGGACCTAGTACCTCTTGTGAACTCAGAATTAAGATTTTTAACTGTTCTTACACGTCTACCATTTCTAGAAATTGCAGTGTCCGTTCATTTGTCGAGCGATTAAAAAACGTATCGGGATCGGAATCCTCGATGATGACTCCTTCGTCTAGCATAATCACTCGGTCTGCAACGTTCTTCGCGAACTTCATTTCGTGTGTAACGACGATCATCGTCATTCCTTCCTCCGCTAAGTTTTGCATGACTTGCAGCACTTCCCCGACAAGTTCGGGGTCTAAAGCAGAAGTCGGTTCGTCGAATAATAGTACTTTCGGTTCCATAGCAAGCGCTCGAGCGATCGCAACACGTTGTTTTTGACCACCAGATAATTTATTCGGATAGACATCTGCTTTTTCGGATAGCCCTACCTTTTTTAATATTTCATGTGCCATTTTCTTCACTTGTACTTTGTCCATTTTTTTGACCATCAAAGGCGCTTCCATTACATTCTCCAATACGGTTTTGTGTGGGAATAAATTAAAGTGTTGAAATACCATTCCCACTTCCGCTCGGATCTTGGCTAAGTTATCTTTCTTCTGATTAACTTGCTTTCCATCAATTGTAATTACGCCTTCATTCGCCAATTCCAAAAAGTTTAAACACCGTAAAAAGGTACTTTTTCCTGATCCACTGACTCCTATGAGAACGACTACTTCTCCACGGCGCACTTCCATATCGATCCCTTTTAACACTTTTAACTCTCCAAATGACTTATGAATATTTTCTGCTTTAATCATCGTATTCGCCCCCATTATTTATCCACATCCAATTTGTTCTCATACCATTTTAATAGAGCGCTGAAAATCAGAACGAGAAGTAGATAATAAAGACCGACTACGAGAAACGTTTCAAATTGTTTGAAATTAGACGCAGCCACTCGATTGGCCAAACCAAATAATTCAGATACACCAATCACATAGACTAAAGATGAATCTTTCAATGTGATGATAAATTGATTGCCGAGCGGTGGAATCGCACGGCGTAAAGCTTGCGGGAATACGATTCTTCTCATCGTCAATGAACTATTCATACCCAGTGCAAGACTTGCCTCACGTTGTCCTTTGTCAATTCCTTGAATAGATCCACGGAAAATTTCCGCAATGTATGCACCGTTATGGACTCCTAATGCAATAGCACCTGCCCAGAAGTTATCTAACACGATGATCGATGTGATACCGAAGTATAGAAACATAATCTGAACAATTAACGGCGTTCCTCGAATTAGCGTAATATAAATATTGGCAATCATCTGCAATACTTTTGAGTTTGAAATCTTCATCAGTGCGAAGATGACACCTAACACCGTTCCGATTACGATTGCAATGGCCGTGATTTCGATTGTTAGTAGACCTGCTTGTAAAAATCCTTTGTACGTATTTTGGAATACGTCATAAAATGTTAGTAAAAACTCAGGCACCGGCACACCAACTTTCTAAAAAATAAGTGGAGATTTGTTTTATTCCAATAATTCCACGCCTTCTAAATCAATATCAAGTAAGTTGCGACCGAACCATTTATCTGAGATTTTCTCATACGTCCCATCGTCAATCATTTCTTGTAATGCTTGATCCAGCGCTTTTGTTAATTCTGGATTTTCTTTATTCACAGCGATGGAAGGTTGTTCTACCCACATCGGCTTGTCGACCTCTTTGACTTCAAATCCGTTGTCGATCGCTTCATATCCAACGATGTCCGCTGTAATAACTGCATCTAAGCGACCTTTCACTGTTAAATCTTTTAATGCAACTACATCACTGCTGTAATACTGGATATCATCCGATAATTCTTTAGCTGGCTCTTCATATGTGGACTGGGCTACTACTCCAATTTTCTTTCCATCTAAGTCTTCGGGAGATGTAATTTCGTCGTTATCCTTGGCAACGAAAATCATCCCTCCTGAATAATAATAAGGCTCAGTGAAGTCCGCTTGTTTTGCCCGTTCTTTTGTATAAGCCATAGAACCAATAATTGCGTCAAACTTATTCCCAACTAATCCTTGTAAAATCGTTTCAAATGGATTGGTCACTGGATTCGCTTCAAGTCCCATTTTCTCTGCAAGCGCATTTCCAATTTCTATATCAAAGCCTGTAAGTTTACCGTCTTCTTCAAAACTAAACGGTTTGTACACTCCACTTGCAGCAAATGTGAATTTTCCTTCATTGACTAGTTTATAGCCTTGATCGCCAGTATTTTCTGACGTCTTTTCGTCTTCATTACCACAAGCAGCAAGTACTAGCACAGATGCAGCTAGTAGTAGGATCATCATTTTGATTTTTTTCATATTCCCCATCTCCCTTTTTTCATGGAATTTTCAGTTAATAAAAGTGCTTTCTGTTTCTCAAGTGGTTTTATGGATTTGTTTAGAGACTAATTCCTGTTTCCCTTAATTTTGAAACCGCTTACAATTTATGTTGATTGGAGCGGTAGATTAATTCTTTTATTAAATCGCCCCCCTTTTATCAGAAATCATCTCATAAAGAATTCACCATTTAATTGAAGTACCTATTGATTCTTTGACTCTCTCTCCTCACTTTCTAACTAGTAAGTTATTTACTATTAAACCATGATACCATAAAAAAGTGAACGTTTAATTTTATATTCACATAATCTTTTTATTCAATACATAGAAGATATTCTTTCTTTTTTTAGTAACCTCTACGATTGGAAACGTTCGGTTGATCATATGTATACCCTCCATACTGGGTATTGTAACCTATAATATAAAAAAGTTATGTGATGAATAGTTCTCTTTTTTCAACATAATGATAGGTAATGTACTAGTCGTTACTAGTTCTCACACAACAATTCACTACATTGTTTATGCTATGATACGAATAATACATAGCGATTTACGGAGGATTTCCCATGAAAAAAGTTGCAATTATTCAAGATTTGTCTTCATTCGGTAAATGCTCACTCACTGCCGCGATTCCTGTGCTTTCTGTGATGGGTGTGCAGGCATGTCCACTGCCGACTGCGATGTTGACTGCACAAACAGAATATCCGAGCTATTACTGCAATGATTTGACGAGTGCCATGCCGCTCTATACAAAGGAGTGGGAGAAGCTCCATGTCACGTTTGACGGCATTCATACCGGTTATATTACGGGCAAAGAGCAAATTCATCATATCCTTACATTTCTCGAGAGTTTTTATACTGATCGAACGCTATTACTCGTGGATCCGGTACTCGGTGACAATGGAAAAGCGTATGATAATTTTGACGAAGAACTTCTTGAACAAATGAAGGTTCTCGTTGCGCGAGCGGATATTATTACGCCGAACATTACGGAATGTTGTTTGCTGACCGGTTATAGTTATGACGCATTGCACCGCTGCGTCGATGAACAAGATTACCTGAAGATTGTAGAGGATGCGGGTAAGCAGCTTCAACAAGCAACTGGCGCTGAAATTATCATTACAGGCATTCAACCACCTAGCCGACAATTTACGATCGGCAATATGTATATTAACGACACGGACACTCTTTTCACCACAGTGCCGTACAATAATAAAAGCTATTCAGGCACTGGTGATTTATTCGCATCGGTACTGATGGGCAGCCGACTTCGTGGTATGGACATGGAACAGTCGATTTCGCTTGCGAAAGAATTTTTGCTCGCCGCTATAGAAGATACTGCGTTAGACGATACACCGTTAGAGGCGGGAGTGAATTTTGAAAAGTATTTGCGGATGCTTTTGTGAGAAGTTCTAGAAAAACACTACTAGAGCGAACAAAAAAATCCCCAGCCCTATTTTAAAATGTACCCTTTGTAAAGGACAATTATAAAAAAAGCCTAAGCTGCTTGTTGAAGCTGTCGTCTGTATTCTGCAGGCGGCAGCTTTTTCAAGTTCCACTGCCCGCGATAATGGTTATAGTACGTCATATA